>CALFIV010000352.1 GCA_937877295.1 uncultured Clostridia bacterium | reverse complement strand
TTAAGGGATTTCTTCAACGGCTACAACCGCTTTGACAGCGAGGCCATCGCCCGCGCCATGTATGACGGCACCAAGCGCCAGGAATGGGTCGACGATATGGACCCGGACGACTTCGAGAGCGCAGACGAGTACCTGGAGGACTGGTTTGACGACATGAACTACCGTTCCCTGAGCTATTCCATCGAGAAGGCGGAGCGCCTTACCAGCCGGGAGCTGGACGACTGGGTCGACGACCACCGGAGCAGCTATGTCTGGTCGGATATTTACCGGGCCAAGTATGTGGAGGACGTCTACGAGCTCACCGTGGAGCTGACCATCGGAAAGGGCTCCCGGGACAAGGATTACAGGATCAAGAAGCTCTATGCGGTGAAGCATGACGGCGTCTGGAGCCTGTATGTCTATGACAGCAATATCTTCGAGTATCTTTCCGTGCCGTAAGGAGGAACATGATGGATATTTTCAGCTCTTTGAAGGACAGCGGCAAGAACGCTGTGCAGCGCACCCGCGAAATGGCGGAGATCTCCCGAATCAACAGCACCATTTCCGGCCTTCAGAAGGAAATGAACAAGTGCTATTGCGACCTGGGCGAGCAGATGGTGAACCGCTGCGTGAAGGAAAACGTACAGATGGACAACGCCAATGTCAAGCGCGTCATTGAGATCCGGGCGCAGATCGAGAGCCTCCAGCTCCAGCAGGCCCGGCTCCGGGGCGTTGTGACATGCCCGAACTGCCATAGCGAGGTGGACGCCAGCGCCGCCTTCTGCAATGTCTGCGGTACGGAGATGCCCAGGATCCAGGTGCAGCCGCCGGCCGATGCGGCTGTGTGCCCGAGCTGCGGCGGAGAGATGTATCAGCGCGACGACGACAAGGAAGAAACGGTGCAGAACCGTCTGAAGGTCTACGAACAGAAAACAGCCCCGCTGATCGCGTTCTACGAGAGCAAGGGCAAGCTGTTCACCGTCAACGGCGATGCGCACATCGACGCGGTAACGGATGAGATTGTGAAAGGGCTTGATGCATGATAACGATCAAATCGGCTCAGGACATCGTGCGGATGAAGGCGGCCGGCAAGGTCGTGGAAGAGACTCTGAAGCTTCTGGAAAAAAGCGTTCGGGTCGGGATCACGACCGGGGAACTGAACCGTATCGCGGAGGAATACATCCGCAGTTGCGGCGCATATCCGACCTGCCTGAACTACAACGGGTATCCGAAAGCGATCTGCATTTCGGTCAACGAAGTGGTCGTCCACGGCATTCCCGGTCCGCGCAAGATTCAGGACGGCGATATCGTATCGTGTGACGTTTGTGCAACCTTGAACGGCTTTGTCGGCGACGCGAGCAGAACCTTCTGTGTCGGCAACGTCGCGGAAGAGACGAGAAAGCTCGTTGAGGTCACGAAGGAATGCTTCTTCAAGGGCATCGAATTTGCCCGCCCCGGGTATCGCATTTCCGATATCAGCAAGGCGATCCAAAGCCATGCCGAATCGCATGGTTACGGGGTTGTGCGGGAGCTGACCGGACACGGCGTCGGAAGACAGCTGCACGAAGATCCGGAAGTGCCGAACTTCTACTCGCCGCGTGCACGCCAGCGCTTGCAGGCAGGCATGACGATCGCGGTTGAGCCGATGATCACATTGGGCAGCAGAGAAGTCTGGCAGCTGGATGACGGCTGGACGGTTTCCACGCGTGACGGAAAGCCTGCGGCGCATTACGAGAATACGATCGCGATCACCGACGGCGATCCGATCCTTCTGACCTGTTCCGAGGGGCTTCTATGAGAGAACAAACGATTGAAAAAGGCGACGTTGTTCTTTCGAGAGCCGGACGGGATCGCGGCAGAGCGTTTGTCGTCGTCGGCGTGCTCGATTCCGAGTATGTCATGACGGCGGACGGACGGCTCAGAACGCTGGATCGCCCCAAGAAAAAGAAGCGCAAGCACCTTTTGAAGGTTTCCGAAGCGAGGATGGAGCTTCCTGCGCATCTGTTGGATGCAGATGTACGAAAGTTCCTGCTCGCACAGGGATTCCAAAACGACCGGAAAGAGTAAAGGAGGGATATTGTTGTCCAAACAGGATGTCATTGAAGTGGAAGGCGTCGTTACGGAAGCGTATCCGAACGCAATGTTCGAAGTCAAGCTGCCGAACGATCATAAGATCCTCGCGACCATCTCGGGCAAGCTGCGCATGAACTACATTCGCATCCTTCCCGGCGACAAGGTCACCGTCGAACTTTCGATGTATGATTTGACCCGCGGCCGCATCACGTGGCGCGCAAAGAATTGAGAAGACAGCAAAAGATTTAGAAGGAGAAAAGCTATGAAAGTCAGACCGTCTGTGAAACCCATTTGCGAAAAGTGCAAGATCATCAAGCGCAAGGGTCGCGTCATGATCA
>CALFIV010000351.1 GCA_937877295.1 uncultured Clostridia bacterium | reverse complement strand
GTCTTCGACGTAGAAGCGGTAGTACCACTTTTTGCCTTTCTTTCTGACAGATCCTAAAATGCTTGCAGAAGGCAATGTCTTAAAACTTGTATGCTTGCGGTAAAGGAGAAATAACATGTTTGACAAACAACTGATGCAGATGTGCCCCGAGAGCCGTAAATATATCATCGGGAATATCATCCTGCAGTTTCTGGAGCTATGCTGCAACACGGCGATGATCCTCGTTATCGCCTTTTCGGTACAGAATCTGTATGACAAAATGTGGGGCGTATCCGATCTTGTCGTTCCCGCCGCAGTTATCGCAGCAACGGTCGTGCTGCGATTTTTCACTACGAAATACGCAACGAGAATGAGCTATCTCGCTTCGCGCACGGTCAAGCGCGTTATGCGCGAGAGGATCTATTCAAAGCTTCTGCGGCTCGGTACCTCCTACCGAGAACACGTCACGACGGCGGAATTGGTGCAGGAGAGCGTCGAGGGCGTGGATCAGCTCGAAAGCTATTTCGGGCAATATGTGCCGCAGTTTTTCTACGCGTTTATGGCACCAATCGCGCTGTTTTTCCTGTTCGGCTTTGGCGGGTCGTGGAAGGTGGCGGCGGTGCTTCTTATCTGCGGACCGCTGATCCCCGGCGCGATAATGATGGTGCAGAAGATCGCAAAGAGAATACTTTCGAAATACTGGGGACAGTATACGAAGCTCGGGAGTACGTTCCTCGAAAATCTGCAGGGTATGACTACCCTTAAAACTTATCAGGCTGACGAATACAAAAACGAGCAGATGAATAAGGAATCTGAGCATTTCAGAAAAGTTACCATGGCGGTGCTTACGATGCAGCTCAACTCCGTCACGATAATGGACTTCGTCGCCTACGGCGGCGCGGCGCTCGGTATTTTGCTTGCGGCGCGCGCATTTGTAAACGGCGAACTCGGTCTTGCCAACGTGATCTTTATGATCCTTTTATCCGCCGAATTCTTCCTGCCCATGCGCCGTCTCGGAAGCTATTTCCACGTTGCGATGAACGGCATGGCGGCAAGCGATAAAATATTCAAATTCTTAAACGAAGACGAGCCCGCCGAGAAAACGGAAACGGTAAATTGCGGCGATATCGAGCTGAAAGACGTTCGCTTCTCCTACGATAAGGACAGAGAAATCCTGCACGGCGTGGATATCACCGTGCCGAGAGGCAGTTTTATCGGTATAGTCGGTGAATCAGGCAGCGGAAAATCCACAGTTGCTTCGCTCATTATGGGCAGAAATACGTTAGATTCCGGCAGTCTAACGGTCGACGGCAAAGAGATCGGCGCCGTATCCGAGGACAGCCTGATGAAGACGATCACCTATATCGGCTTCGGCTCCGTGTTCTTCAAAGGAACGGTCAGAGAAAACCTGCTCCTTGCGGATAAGAAAACGCCGGAAGAAAAACTGTGGAGAGTCCTTACAGACTGCAATCTGGCTGATTTTTTAAAGAACGAAAACGGGATCGATACCGAACTGCTTGAAAACGCGGGCAATCTCTCAGGCGGTCAGAAACAGCGTCTCGCGCTTGCCCGCGCGATCCTACACGACAGCCCGGTATACATATTTGACGAGGCGACGAGCAATATCGACGTGGAAAGCGAAGAGGCGATCTTGAAACAGATACACGCTCTTTCTGAAGAAAAAACGGTAATAATGATCTCTCACAGGCTTGCAAACGTCGTACGCGCCGACCGGATCTACTGCATGGAAAACGGAAATATATCCGAATACGGCAGTCACGAACAGCTTATAAAGAATAACGGCGTTTACGCGAATCTGTGGAAAACGCAGCAGGCGCTTGAAAACTATGGGAAGGAGGCTGTGTAAGATGAAAAAGCAAAGCAAAATAACAATTCTTTTCCGTATGGTAAAACTCGTCAAGCCGCTTGCCGGCTTTATGATACTTGCCGTGATAATGGGCACGCTCGGATTTTTGTGCGCGCAGTTCATACCGATAATCGGCAGCGTCATCGTCGTTCACGGGCTTGACGCCGATTGGACGGCGTCACTGACGCCCCTCTTCGTCACGCTGATCGTTATCGCCCTGATGCGCGCGGTGCTTAAGTACGGTGAACAGCGTACAAACCATTACATAGCCTTCACTCTTCTCGCCATTATCCGTAATAAAGTGTTCAAAGCTCTGCGCCGTTTATGTCCCGCGAAGCTGGAAGGGAGGGACAAGGGCGACCTGATCGCGCTTATCACCTCAGACGTGGAGTTGCTCGAAGTTTTCTATGCGCACACGATCTCGCCGATCTGCATAGCGTTTCTCGTCGAGCTTGTAATGGTGATCTTCATCGGTTCGTACCATTTCAGCCTCGGTCTGCTCGCACTCTGTGCTTTCGTGTTTGTTGGCGCGATCCTTCCGCTTATCATCTCTAAACGCAGCGGGACACTCGGCGACGAGCTGCGCGCCGATAATGGCGCTCTGGCGGCGTATATGTTAGAAAGCATCAGAGGGCTTGACGAGACAGTGCAGTACGGCGGAGGCGCCGAGCGCCTTGTATGTCTCACCGAAAAAACGAAAGAGCTTTCGGCAAAACAGGGAAAGCTCAATAAACTCACCGGCACGAATCTCGCACTTGCTAACACGTTCATCCTCTTCTTCGATATAGTGATGCTTGCGCTCTGCACGGCGCTTTATCATAACGGCGTCGTCGGCTTTGACGGATTTTTGATCCCGCTTGTCGCTCTTATGTCCTCCTTCGGTCCGGTCACTGCGCTGGCGAGTCTCGGAACGACGCTTCAGGCAACGGTCGCCTCAGGCGCGCGTGTGCTTGCCGTGATCGACGAGGAACCGGAGACGGATGACGTGACCGGAAAAGCTCCGGTATCGTTTGAGGGCGCGGCGGTCGATCACGTCACGTTCTCATACGGCGGCGAGATGGTGCTTTGCGACGTGTCGATGGATTATCCCGAAAATAAAATCGTCGGTATCGTAGGTAAAAGCGGCTGCGGCAAATCCACGCTGTTAAAGCTGCTCATGCGCTTCTGGAAAACGAACGTGGGAACGGTCTCCGTTTCCGGCAAAAGCGTCGACGAGATCAACACCTCAAACCTGCGCGATATGGAAAGCTATATGACGCAGGAAACGCAGCTGTTCAAGGATACGATATCGAACAATATACGTATCGGCAGGCTCGGCGCGACAGAGGAGGAAGTCGTTGAAGCGTGCAAAAAGGCGGCGGTGCACGATTTCATCATGACGCTGCCGGACGGGTATGAAACGCAGGTCGGTGAACTGGGAGAGACGCTCTCCGGCGGCGAGCGGCAGCGGATAGGTCTGGCGAGAGCGTTTCTGCACGACGCGCCGTTCATGCTCCTTGACGAGCCTACGAGCAATCTCGACAGCCTCAATGAGGCGGTGATCCTGCAATCTCTCAAAGAGGAATCGAACGGCAAGACCGTCGTACTCGTGTCTCACCGCAGATCTACGGTACGTATAGCCGACGAAGTGATCGCCATGGAAAACGGGAGAGTATCTTGAAGGACGTACAAACTAAGCGTGAGCGGGAAAAACGGATGGTCAGCGAGATGATCTCGCTTTACTGCCGAAAGAAGCACGCCACAAAAAAAGGCGGGCTCTGCTCTGAATGTGCAAAACTCGCCGAATATGCCAGACAGCGCAGTGATAAATGTCCCTTTATGGAGAACAAGACATTCTGCTCCAACTGCCGTGTACATTGCTACAAGCCTGAAATGCGCGAAAAGATCCGTGCGGTCATGCGCTTTTCGGGACCGAGGATGATCTTTCATCACCCAGTCGTCGCGATGCGTCACGTGATCCTGACAAAGTGTGAAAAGAAAAGGATGGAACATAAATGAAACTCAAACGTATCATATTCGCTTCTCTCGGGCTGATCTGCTTTGCTCTCGGTACGGTCGGCGTATTTCTGCCGATCCTTCCCACTACGCCGTTTTACCTTGCCACGCTGTTTTTCTTCGCCAACAGCTCCGAGCGTCTGCACACATGGTTCCTCGGCACTAAGCTGTATAAAAAACACCTTGAAAGCTTTGTGAAAAAGCGCGGTATGCTTCTGTCCACCAAGCTTTCAATCATCATCACGGTAACGCTTTTAATGGGCTTCGGGTTCTTTATGATGGCAAGAAAGGGAATCTGGATCCCGTGCATCATCCTCGCCGTCGTGTGGATCTGCCATATCCTTTATTTCGTCTTCCGTGTGAAAACGATCTCCAAGGAAGAGCAGGCTGAGACAGAACGGCGGGAAATGGAAGAATCTGATTCGAAAGAGGATACTATATCCGGCGGAAAAGAATAGATCTTCTGTAAACCGACATATTATTATTAGCCTGCCACGAACAGGAAGCTGCCGTGAATACTGATTCATTTATCAGGCTTGTGAAGAAGTACACGGATGTACAGGAGCTGAACGCGGAGATCATCAGAGAGTTTATTGACAAGGTATATATCTACAAAGCAGAACGCATAGGCGGTAAAAAGGTACAGCATATCAAGATTCTTTTGTGGAACCGCCATTCAGTGGTCCTCTTGTACTTTCGGTATGTAAAAGGGACTGCTAAAAAACTATCCCCAATCTATAACACCTGTAAGCTGTGATACGGTCAATCCTCGAACTCTACGAGGCCCTTCGTTTCCTCGGCGGTATCCTCCTCCGGAAGTTCTATCGGATCTCCCAGATAGCTGTAGAGGATGGCGACCGGCCAGCTGTATTCCATATTAATATGATAATTCTGCAGCTGGCTGGTGAAGAAGTCAAAATACACATTGGAAAAGATCGGCATTGTCGGCAGAATCTCGTTGTAGCGTTCCTGCATGCGGATCCATCTTTGCATGAAGGTAAGCAGGTCGCCCGGTTCTGTCTTCCGCAGCTCCCAGGCCAGACGCAGGAGTTCTTCATCTGCGATTCCGCTGGTAGTCGTAAAAGTATGGCGCATAGTGAGAGTGCGTGCAGTGCAGGGAATGCGAAGCATTTCCGAACCTGCGAATGGCCCGGCCCCTGTAAGGCTGCTTTATGAGATTTTAGAACTTCCG
>CALFIV010000350.1 GCA_937877295.1 uncultured Clostridia bacterium | reverse complement strand
CCTTTACGAATAAGGCGGCAAACGAGATGCGCCAGCGCATCCACAACCTCACCGGCGACAACGACACCGGCTACATCAACACGTTCCACGGCTTCTGCGTGTCGGTGCTGCAGGAGGACAGTTTCAGCGTGCAGTACCCCAAGAGCTTTCTCGTGCTCGACAATTCCGACATTGACGACATGCTCAAGATCATCTACGAGGAGCGCGGGCTGACGCTGCGGGACATGACGTTTGCAAACGCGCGCGACATGTTCGAGATCCAGAAGCTGTTCAAAAAGCCGGAGTACTATCTCGATCTCATCAACCTCTCGCTCGACGCGCTGCGAGAAAAATACCTTGCCGCTGTCGAGATGAACGAGATCCTTTTTTACGGCTACCTCTATCAGCAAAAGAAGTGCTTCGGGCTCGATTACAACGATCTCATCAAGTTTACGCTCTATATCTTCCGCGAGCACGAGGACATCCGGCTAAAATGGCAGAAGCGGCTTGAATACATCATGATCGACGAGTTTCAGGACATCGACGGACTGCAGTACGAGCTGATGGAAGCGCTGTCTGGCTATCACAAAAATCTGTTCATCGTCGGCGATCCGGATCAGACAATCTATACATGGCGCGGCGCGAATGTAAAGTATCTGCTCGATTTCGAGCGGCAGTTCCCGGGCACGAAGACCGTCATGATGAACGAAAACTATCGTTCCACGCCGGAGATCCTCGCCGTATGCAATTCGTTGATCGCAAAGAACCGGGATCGCATCAAGAAGGATCTTGTCCCGATGCTGCCGCACGGCGAAACGGTGCTGTGCCACCATGCAAAGAATGCCGAGGCAGAGGCGAAATGGGTCGCAGACGAGATGAACCGGCTGCATGCGCAGGGCACGCCGTATCGCGACATGACGGTGCTGTATCGCGCGCATTATCTGACGCGGCAGGTTGAAGAGGTCTTCTTGAAGGAAAAGCTGCCCTACACGATCTACAGCGGCGTACAGTTCTTTGCGCGGATGGAGATCAAGGATTCGCTGAGCTACCTGCGCATGATCGCGTATCAGGACGACCTGTCGTTCCGCCGCGTGGTCAACACGCCCAAAAGAAATCTGGGCAACCGCCGTATGAAGTTTCTGGAGGAATATGCCGAAGCCAACCGCTGCTCGCTCTATACCGCATTGAAGCACAACCTCGAGCACGAGCTCATGAAGGGAACAAAGGCCGCCGCGTTTGTGCGGCTGATCGAGCGCTTCTCCGCAACGGCTGCGGGACGCCCCGTGTCCGAGGTGCTTTCGGCCATCCTTGACGAGAGCGGCTATGAGGCCGCGCTGCGCACCGAGGGCAGTCAGGAGCGGCTCGACAACCTTGCCGAGCTCAAGCAGTCCGTCTACGAATACGAAACGACCTGCGGCGAGGAGGTCACGCTCGAACACTACCTTGCGCACATCGCACTGTTCACCAACGCCGATACCGCCGAGGCCGGCGACAAGGTCAAGCTCATGACGGTGCATGCCGCAAAGGGACTCGAATTCCCGTACGTCTTCCTGATCGGCATGAATGAGGGCGTGTTCCCCTCGCGCAAGGTGCGTACGCTTGCGGGCATGGAGGAGGAACGGCGGCTTGCGTTCGTCGCCATGACGCGTGCCGAACGGCGGCTGTACCTTTCCGAAGCGGACGGACGCAACCTCGACAACACGCCGCGCTACCCGTCGCGGTTTCTGCTCGATATCGATCAAGCGCTTTTGGAGTACACCGCGCCGCCGTCGGAGGGGCTGATCCGCGACGCAAGAAGCTACATCCGGAATCAGGAACGCTGGATGCCCGAATCCGAAGACGATACACGGTTCAAGCCGGGCGAGCGCGTCAGCCATGTCATGCTCGGCGAGGGCACGATGCTTGAGGTCGATACCGATCACGGCGCATATCTTGTGCAGTTCGATTCGCTGCCGACGCCGCGCACGATCGCGTTCCGTGTGCGCATGACGCCCGCACGGCAATAAAAGCAACGGCGTCAATCCGAATGCGATCCGCAAAAGGGAATGCTCCGAGGCATTCTTTCAGGGGGTATTTCAAAAGCACAGTCGCAATTGCGGGCGGCTGTGCTTTTCCGTTGCATCTTGCCGGTACATATGGTAGGATGAAACAGCAAATTGGGATATTTGGGAGGAAATCAGCATGATCCGGTTTCGAAAAAAGACCGAAGAAGAATACCGCAGCTTTGTAAACACAGAGATTGAAGAATACGCTGTAACCCTGATGAAAGGCAGAGGCTTGGATCAGGAAACGGCGCTGTCGGAATCCAAAAAGGAATTTGACAGTATGCTGCCGGATGGCTTATAGACAAAGGATCAGTTCGTTTCCTTCATCGAGGACGTGCAGAGCGGAAAGCCGGTCGGCGAAATATGGTTCGGCTATGAGAAAGAGGACGGCGTAAGACAGGTTTTCTCGCCGAATTTCTGGTCTATGAGCAGGAAAGAGGAAAAGGGTATGGGACGGTTGCACTTTCGAAAATGGAACGGATCGCAAATGCGAACGGATGCGTGATGAGCGCACTCTATGTGTGGGATCACAATCCGAGGGCATATAAACTGTATGAAGCATGCGGCTATCAGACCGTATCGCACGGAAACGGCGAATTCTATATGAAGAAAAACTGCCATTATGGGAGAAATTATACATGATGAAGCATACGTTTCACGGCGCGGACGTGAATGCATTGTTGAAGATCAGAGGAAAGAAGGGATACGGCGTCAGCCTTGCGATCGCCAAGGGCGACGCGCTGGAAACCTACTGTTCCGGCAGCGGGCGCTACGGGCAGGACTTCCCGGTGAACCCGGATATGCTGTTCCAGGCGGCCTCCATCTCGAAGCCCATGTTTGCCATGACGCTGCTGCGGTACGTGGATAAGGGGGTCATCGATCTGGACGCGGACATTTCGGGCGTCGTTTCGGACTTTGTCAAAGGTCCGCTGTCCTTTTCCGCGCTGCTCAGCCACACGGCGGGCTTCAATGTCCATGGCTTTCCGGGCTACCGGGCGGGTCACGCGCCGCTCACGTTGGAGGATGTCATCGCCGGGCGCGGCAACACGCCGAAGATTCGCAGGATCAAGCCCTACGGAAAGCAGTACATGTATTCCGGCGGCGGCATCACGCTGGCGGAACTGGCCTTTACGCGCATCACGGGTACGACGCTTAGGGACGCCTTTCAAAAGGAGATCGCCGAGCCTCTTGGCCTGACACGGACCGGCTATTTCCAGCCGCTGGATGAGGATCTGGTAGCAAATGCCGCGTTTGCCGGCAGGTACGCTTACAGAGAGGATTCGGCTCACGGCTATCACTATTACCCGGAGCACGCCGCCGCGGGTATGTGGACAACGCCGACAGAGCTGACCAAGCTCGGTCTCGCATTGTCCAGAAGCGTCCGGGAGGGCGGCTTGCTCAACAAGGAAACCGCCCGGCGCATGGTAACGCCGGTCATGGACGGTTACGGTCTGTGCATCTCACAGGACGACCATATCCCGGATCAGGTCTGCCACACCGGGGGCAATGAAGGCTTCATCGCCTATTGGACGCTCTCGCTGACAGAGGATCTGTGCGCCGCCGTGATGTTCAATGGGTCCAACCGGGTCAATGACGCCGTCGCCGAGCCCTTGTTTGGGTTCGTTGACAGATTGATTGTACGTGAAAAAGCGTGAGAAACGGGTTTTCAGTTCCTCAAAAATCTCTGTTTGCCGGGAATATGCAATTGCAAACTTTCCGATAAACGTTTGTTCTGCGTCGGGTTGTTATAAGCCTGCACATATCGCGAAAGCCGATCATGGCTGCACATATTCCATTGAATCGCACAGGTTCGCTTGTGTTCCAAATGCCGAAAGCCGAGGGCAAACAGCCTCGGCTTTCGCTTTAGGGGAAACCTTTACCACGTATTGTGTGCCGGAAATAGAATTCGGTCTATATACACATGTCTCGACGAGAAAGGGAATCACTGCCGACAGGCGGTGAGTCAGAAAGCCTCAGGATGTCATCCCGCGCGCCGCCATCGTTCCTCAGGATGACAAGTTTCTGTCTGCCTCTCAACGACGTCAAAGCCTCTGCTCTGTCATTCTGAGACGGCGAAGCCGTCGAAGAATCTCCACGGATACGCAACCCATCAAAAAGGACTTTTCATCTCCTTCTTCCCGTGTGAAACACGACGGATTTCGCAAACGTTTGCGGTTGACATTTCGAGCAGGTGCGGTATAATAAACATATGAAAATTCATTTGAAATCAGGAGAAAAGGAGTCAATCGCATGAGCAGCTTTGAGAACCTAAGGATCGTGGACAATTTCTATCAGACCTCGCTGTTCTTTCCGATGCCGACCGTTCTGATCAGCACGCTGACCGAATCCGGGATGACGACGCTCGGGCCGTACTCGCTGGTGCAGCCGTATTACGTCGCAGGCAAGGATTATTATGCCATGCTGCTGCAATGCCGCAATTCTTCGAACACCGCGCAGAACATTCTCCGCACTGGCAAGTGTGCGATCAACTTCATCGACGACAACCCCGCGACCTTCAAGGAAGCGGTCAAGCTTTCCTGGCCCGGCGACAAGCCCGAGGAGAAGATGCCGAAGGTCAATTTCCGGCTCGAAAAGTCGATGCTGGAAGAAGAAAACCCCGAAGACGTCCGGCCGCAGGTGCTGACCGACGCGAACGGAGACGCGGTGTGCGAGTTCACCCTGCCGGATTCCCTGACGGCCTACCGCATCACGGCGGTCGGCATTAACGGGGACAACTTTGCCCTGAGCGAAAGCG
>CALFIV010000349.1 GCA_937877295.1 uncultured Clostridia bacterium | reverse complement strand
TCCTGCATCATCTCGATGTCGTGCAGCACGCGCGAGCGGATGCGCTCGGCTTCCAGCGGACGGTTGGCGTCGAGAAACAGTTTTTCCTGCACCTCCATATCCGCCTCGATCTCTTTGAGCGCCTTCTGCATTTTCTCGTGCCCGGTCGCGTAGTGCGAGGCAGGGAAGATCGCGACGTGGCTGCGGCGCGACGTCACCTCGCCGGTCAGAACGTTGATCTCCGAGATGCGCTCGACCTCGTCTCCGAAGAAGCTGACGCGCAGCGCCTTGTCCGTCCAGTTGACCGGATAGATATCGAGCGTATCGCCGTGCGAACGGAATGTGCCGCGCTGAAAATCCATGTCATTGCGCTGATACTGGATCTCAATCAACCGGTGCATGATGTCCGTGCGGTCGACCTCCATGCCCTCGCGCAGCGAAACCGAGAGCTTTAAGTATTCCTCCGGATCGCCGAGGCCGTAGATGCACGACACCGACGCGACGATGATGACGTCGTTTCGCTCGTTTAAGGCGCAGGTGGCCGAATGGCGCAGCTTGTCGATCTCGTCGTTGACGTCGATCGATTTTTCGATGTAGGTGTCGGATGCGGGCAGATACGCCTCCGGCTGATAATAATCGTAATACGAAACAAAAAACTCGACCGCGGAATCGGGAAACAGCTCCTTGAATTCGGAGCAGAGCTGCGCGGCGAGCGTTTTGTTGTGCGCCAATACGAGCGTGGGCTTCTGCACGCGCTCGATGACCTTGGCCATGGTATAGGTTTTTCCGCTTCCCGTTACGCCGAGCAGTACCGACATTGGATTGCCCGCCTCGATGCTGCGCGTCAGATCCTCGATCGCCTGCGGCTGATCGCCCTGCGGCTCATACGGCGAAACGACATGAAATGTTCCCATCAATACTCAAAATCGACCGTCTTACTGTCCAGCCGGTGCGCATGAATATAGACGCGCGCCTTTGCATGGTCCGGATTCTTGTCATACGTTTCGAGATCCTCACGCGTGCGGAAATCGACGATGAGCGCCATATCGTAGCTGCGTCCCGAATGCATGAAATCCGCGCCGATCTGCATGTCAACGATCTCGGGGATCTTGTCACGCAGAGCATAGAGCGAATCGCGCACGACCGGGATATTTTCTTCCGGGTTTTCAAACTTGAACAGAACAATATGCTTGATCATACTGCTTCTCCTTTCTTCGTTCAAAGATTCTTCGGCACTCCACTTCGCTGCGCTTCGTTACGCAAGTGCCGTCGCGCGCTTCCCGCGCGTCGCCATGCTTCAGGATGACACCGCGGGGGGATGGTTCAGGGATTCTTCGCCTCCGGCTCAGAATGACAGTTGGGAGGAGGGGCAGAACGGCAGAGGGTTATTCCGCAAGCGACAGCGCGACGCGGATCATCTGATCGAACGCGGTTTCGCGCTGTTTCGGCGTCGCTTCGATCGTTGTCCCGATGATGTCGCTGATCGTGTCGATCGAAAGCGCCTTTTTGCCGAGCCGCGCCGCATTGAGATACAGCGCCGCCGCCTCCATTTCCACGCCGAGCACGCCCATCCTTTGCCACGCCTTCCACGCTTCCGGATCGGCGTTGTAGAACACGTCGGAGCTTAAGAGATTGCCCACCATGTAGCGCGCGCCGATCGCCTCGCACGCGTCGACCGCCTTTCTGAGAAGGCCAAAGTCCGCGATCGGAGCGAACGTACCGGGCAGATGAAACTGATTTGCATAGTTGGAGTCGGTGCATGCGCCCTGTCCGATGATGATGTCAAACAGCTTGAGGTCGGGATGATACGCGCCTGCCGAGCCGACGCGAATGATGCTTTCCACGCCGTAGAACGCAAACAGCTCGTAGCTGTAAATGCCGATCGACGGATTGCCCATGCCGCTTGCCATGACCGAAGCGGGCTTGCCGTTGTACGTGCCGGTATAGCCGTACACGTTGCGGATGGAGGTTACAAGCTTGACGTTTTCAAGGTACGTTTCCGCGATAAACTTTGCGCGCAGAGGATCGCCGGGCATCAGCACAGTCTTTGCAAAATCGCCTTTTTGTGCGGCGTTGTGCGGAGTCAGGTTTGCCATATCGTTCTCCTTTCTCAAAGTCCGAGAAGCGTTTGAAGCTTCGCGTCCATGTCGTTCATCAGGTCGTTGAGCCTTGCTTCGACCGCTTCGCCGGTGGTTTCATGCGCGCCGATGTAAAGCTTGAGCTTCGGCTCTGTACCGGAAGGACGCACGGTGATCCATGCGCCGTCCGAGAGGGTGTAGCGCAGCACGTTCGAGCGCGGAAGGCCGGTGCATTCCGGCTTCAGATAGTCCTCGACGCGCTCGACTGCGGTCTTTGCAACCGTTTCAAGCGGGTTTTCGCGCAGCAGCACCATGGCGTTTTTGATCGCTTCGATGCCCTCCTTGCCCTCGAGCGTATAGGACTTGACCTTTTCGCGGTAGTATCCGTAGGTTTCGTAGATTTCCATCAGCGCGTCGTAGAGCGTCATGCCCTTTTCGCGATAGACCACGCACGCTTCGGCCACAAGCATCGCCGCGCAGATCGCGTCCTTATCGCGGGCAAACGTGCCGGAGAGGAAGCCGTAGCTTTCTTCGAAGCCGAACAGGAACGTATGTTCACCCGTGCGCTCGCATTCCGCGATCTGCTCCGCAATGAAGCGGAAGCCGGTGAGCACTTCGTGCAGCTCGACGCCGAACCTTGCGCAGATCGCGTCGGCCAGCTGGGTGGAAACGATCGAACGCACGACAAGACCGTTGCCGGGCAGCTTGCCGGTGGACTGATAGGAGCTCAACAGCGAGTGGATCAGGATCGCGCCGATCTGGTTGCCGGAAAGCACCGCCCACGTTCCGTCGGTCTTTTTGACGGCGCAGCCCAAGCGGTCGCTGTCGGGGTCTGTGCCGATGATGACCGACGCGCCGGTCTCCTCCGCGTAGCGGAACGCCAGCGTAAACGCGTTCGGGTCTTCGGGATTCGGGGCTTTGACCGTCGGGAAATCGCCGTCCGGCGCTTCCTGTTCCTTGACGACCGTCACGTTCGTGACGCCGATGCGGCGCAGAACCTCGCGCACCGGCACGTTGCCGCTCCCGTGCAGCGGCGTATACACGATCTTCAGCTCGCCGCCCTTTGCCTTCACAAGCTCCGGCTGCGTCAAAAGCGTCATCGTCTTTTGATAATAGATCTCGTCGATCTCCTTGCCGATCATCTGGATCGAGCCGTCCGCGATCGCTTCCTCGAACGGTTTGTACGCGGTTTTGAAGCCTTCGATTGCGCGGATCTCTTCGGTGATGCCGTCGGCCTCACGGGGCGCGACCTGTCCGCCGTAGGACCAATAAACCTTATAGCCGTTGTACTTGGGCGGGTTGTGGCTCGCGGTGATGACGATGCCTGCGTCGCAGTTGAGCTCAAGGATCGTAAAGGAAAGCTGCGGAACGGAATGCAGGGTGGAATACAGAAAGACCTGCACGCCGTGCGCGGCGAGTACGCACGCGCTCTCCTTGGCAAACAGATCCGAGCAATGGCGCGAATCGTACGCGATGCATACGCGCGGCTGTCCTTCGACCGCCTTTTTGAGATACCGCGCAAGACCTTCGGTCGCCTTGCGCACGTTGTACACGTTCATGCGGTTGTCGCCTGCGCCGAGGATGCCTCTTAGACCCGCCGTGCCGAATTCGAGCTCCATATAGAACCGCTCTTCGATCTCGTGCGGATCGTCTGCGATCGCGCGAAGCTCCGCCTTGGTCTGTTCGTCGATATCCGGGCTTAAAAGCCACAGTTGATAACGTTCTTTTGCGTTCATCGTTTTCCCTCCGTAAAATCATTCAAGTCCAGTTGTTTGCAGCTTTCAAAGGTCTTCCCAAGCACGGTCAGCCGCTTTGCGAGCAAGGCCTGACGACGCTTTTTATACCGTTTGTTCATGTCCCGATCGCCGTATTTGTCGTCCCCGAGCACCGGCGTCCCCAGCGCGGAAAGCTGAACGCGGATCTGATGCGTGCGTCCCGTAAAGAGCCGGACCTCGACAAGCGCCAGCGCGCCTGCCCGATCCAGCACGCGCACCTCCGATTCCATGCGCAAGCCTTCCGGATCGTCGGCCCGGCACAGATGCATCCGCGCGCCCTCCGCATCCTTTTTCGCATAGTGCACATACCGCCCGTCCTTCGGACAGCCGACCGTGACGGCATGGTAGATCTTTTCGGTCTCATGCCGGTAGAACGCGTCCGACAGCTTATCGCGCATCGCCTCGGTGCGGGCAAAGACGACAAGGCCCTCGGTATTCGCATCCAGACGGTGTACCGGATAGAGCGGATCGAACAGCGCGGACAGCTCGCCCAAAAGCTCGCCCTCCACCTCCGCTCCGGCGCTTTTGTCCGCGACGAGCAGTTCGCCGTCGAGGTATACGCCGCTGCACACATGCTGCGCCGGCAGCATCTGCAGCGCTGCGGGAAACTCCGTCCACGGCGGTGTGGAATAAAAGGTCAGCGTCTCGCCGGTGGTCGGATGCAGGATCGAAAGCATGTACGCCCAAAGCCGGATCTGCGTGCCCGGCCTGGCATGCGGATGATAGCGCATATCGCCGACAATCGGAAGATTGCGCGAGGAAAGCTGAACTCGTATCTGATGCGGTCTGCCCGTTTGCAGCGAAACGTCGAGCAGCGCCCTGCCGTTCGCCTTTGCGATCGTCCGATAGCGCAGGATCGCTTTTTTGGCGTCCGGTGTGCCCTCCCTGACGACGTGCGTGGTGTTGGCGGATTCGTCCTTATAAAGCCAGTCGACGCACTCCGCCTGCGGCTTCGGTTCGCCGTCGACGATCGCGACATAGCGCTTTTCGGCGCGGCGGTCCTTGAACTGCGCGGTCAGACGCGCCGCGGCCTTTGAGGTCCGCGCAAAGACCATTACGCCGCCGACCGGACGGTCGAGCCGGTGCACGAGTCCGAGATAGACCTCGCCGGGCTTATGGTACGCTTCTTTGATATATGCCTTGCAGATCGATAAAAGATCCGCATCGCCCGAGACGTCCGCCTGCACGGGCACGTTTTCAGGCTTTTCGACGACGAGCAGATGATTGTCCTCGTACAGAATATGCGGCGTCATCATACCTTCGTCCATCTTCCGCTCGCACCGCACGGCAGAACAAGCCGTCCGCGGGTGATCGGCAATCCGATCTCATCCGCTTCGGTACGGCCTTTGGGCAGCGCAAGCTGCAATACGTTTTTGAGCACAGTCGGCGCAAGACCGGTCGTGTAGGAATTGATCAAAAAGAAGCAGGGATCGTCGGAAAGAAGCTCGGCGCACAGCGTAACGAGCGAAAACAGATCGTTTTCGATCTTCCACATCTCGCCGGTCGGCCCTCTGCCGTAGCTCGGCGGGTCCATCAGGATGCCGTCGTAGCGATTGCCGCGGCGGATCTCCCGCCTGACGAACTTGACGCAGTCGTCGACGAGATACCGGATCGGCGCGCCGGCAAGTCCGGACGCCGCCGCGTTGTCCTTTGCCCATGCAACCATGCCCTTTGCCGCATCGACATGCGCCACCTCCGCGCCGGCTTTTGCGCAGGCGCAGGTCGCGCCGCCGGTATACGCGAAGAGATTCAAAACCTTTGCGCGCCGTCCCGTACACTTTTGAAACGCCGTGATCTGTTCGCGCATCCAGTCCCAGTTGACCGCCTGCTCGGGAAACAGCCCCGTGTGCTTGAACCCGGTCGGCCGCACGACAAACCTGAGATCTCGATACGCGATCGTCCACTGTTCGGGAAGATCGCGGCGATACTCCCAGTGCCCGCCGCCCGACGCGCTGCGAAAGTATACCGCATCCGCGCGCTGCGCGGCGTCGTCCATGGTCCAGATGGCCTGCGGATCGGGACGCAAAAGCGTGACGTCGCCCCAGCGCTCCAGCTTGTCGCCGTTGCCCGCGTCTAAGATTTCGTATTCGTTCCAGCCGGAAGCAAGATACATGCTGTTCTCCTATCGTTTCTTGACGTTATTTCGAAAGATTCTTCGCCGCTTCGCTTCGCTTATAGTTACGCGTCGCGCGCTTCCCGCGCGTCGAATGCGCTCCTCAGAATGACGGCCTGCGTTCCCCGTCAGTCTTCTTCAATGCGCACGATGTCCGCACCGATCGCTTTGAATTTGGAATCGAGATACTCATACCCGCGGTCGATGTATCCGATGTTGTGTACGCGCGTTTCCCCCGCGCTCATCAGTCCCGCGACGATCAATGCCGCGCCGGCGCGAAGATCGCTGGCGAAGATGTCGCCGCCGTGCAAGGTTTCCACGCCCTTGACACGCGCCACGCGCTTGGCGATCGAAATGCTCGCGCCGAGCTTACGAAGCTCCTTGACGTGGTTGAAACGGCTTTCGAAAATATTCTCGGTGATGACGCTTGTGCCGGACGCCGTCGTCAGGTATGCCATCATCGGCTGCTGCAGGTCGGTCGGAAATCCCGGATAGACCATCGTGCGGAAGCTGACCGCGCGCGGACGGTCGTTCATCGATACGCGCAGATAGAAATCGCGGCCGTCGTCGCCTTCGATGACGCGCGCGCCGCTCTCCATGAGCTTGGCGGAGATGGCTTCCATATGCGTCGGGATGACGTTTTTGATGACCACATCGCCGCGGGTCGCCGCCGCTGCGATCATGTATGTGCCGGTTTCGATCTGGTCCGGAATAATCGAGTACGCGCAGCCGTGCAGCTTTTTACGCCCCTGGATGCGGATGACGTCCGTACCCGCGCCGCGCACATCCGCGCCCATGGAGTTGAGGAAGTTTGCCAGATCCACGATATGCGGCTCACGGGCTGCGTTTTCGATGATCGTCCGCCCCTCTGCAAGGACAGCTGCGATCATAATGTTCATTGTGGCTCCGACCGAAACCTTGTCCAGATAGATTCTCGCTCCGTGCAGACGTCCGCCATGGGCATCAGCATAGACAAAGCCCCCCCGGATGTTGACCTCCGCGCCAAGTGCACGCATGCCCTTGATGTGCTGG
>CALFIV010000348.1 GCA_937877295.1 uncultured Clostridia bacterium | reverse complement strand
AGTACTGCCGGGTGCATTTATCCATGCACCGGTGGCTGCAGATGGTGCCGGTGATGTTGGGCAGGGGGTTTCGCTCCGTGATCATCCTGAGGGCGTCCAGATGCCGCCCCTGGCCGGTGAGGCGCACATAGGCGGGGATATCCTGATGGATGGGGCAGCCCTCGCGGCAGGGGGCGAAGAAGCAGTCGGTCAGCGGCACGCCGTACGGGATCTTCCGCTCCGGGATGGGCTTTATGGGCTTTCTGTACCATGGATCGGACAGCGCCAGCGCCGCGAGGTTCGAGATCTTTTCCGGATCGACGCGGGAAAACGCCTCGTAACGGTGCTCGTACAGGAGCTCGGCAAGCTGCTTCATGCGGTTGTACCCGCCGGGGCGCAGGATGTTCGTCGCCATGGTGATAGGCCAGATGCCCGCGTCGTACAGGCCCTCGGCGCTGTTCCAGTCTGCGCCGCCGGAGTAGGAGATGCGCAACTGCCCGTCGAACGCGGCGGCGACGCGGGCGGCAAGCTCCGCGGTCAGCGGGTAAAGGGCGCGCCCGGACATATACATCTCCTCGCCGGGCAGCTCGCCCGCCGTCACGTCCACGGGGAAGGTGTTCGTCAGCTTCACGCCGAATTCCACGCCCACATGCCTCGCCAGCGCCCGCAGCCGCTGGAACATGGGGACCGCGTCCTCCCACTGCAGGTCCTCGCGGAAGTGCCTGTCGTCAAAGGCGATATAGTCGTACCCCAGCCGGTCGAGCGTCTCGCGGCAGAAGTCGTAGCCCAGCAGGGTGGGGTTGCACTTCACATAGGTATTGAGCCGCCTCTCGCCGATGAGATAATTCGCGATATGCTCGATCTCCTCCGGCGGGCAGCCGTGCAGGGTCGACAGCGTGATCGACGTGCATACATGCGGATTGATTGCATCGAGATAGGCACGGTCGATCTGTTTGAAACGATCCAGGTTTGCCGCGGTCCACGCCACGCATTCCCGCCAGATCGCTGTGGTCTTCGCATTCTTGAGTCCTTCGATGAACGCGTCAATCTTCGGAGACGTAATGCCCGCAAAATCATAGCCGACGCTCATGTTGAAAATGAAGCCGTTCGGATCGCCCCAACCGAATTCCTTGGTGAAGAGCTTGAGCATGAACCACGCCTTGACATACTCCTCGAGCGCCTGCGGGACGGTGAGCTCGGTCGACCACTCGCAGTTGTAGCATTCGTCCTTTGCCACGATACAGGGCTTGCCGATGCACGCCGCGAGCTCGTCGCCGTCCATGATCTGCACGGTCTTGAGTTCAAAAAAACGCGCGCCGGCAAAGTATGCGGCGAGAATGTTCTGCGTGAGCTGCGTATTCGGACCGGCAGCCGGACCGAACGGCGTTTCCATCGTCTCGCCGAAGAGGTTTAAACGCTTTCCGGGTACAGGCCGATACGGGCGTCTGACCCCGAACACACTGCCGGTTTTATACTCTTCGAGTACCCATTCCATCAGTTCCCGAAACGGGATCGGCGTCATTCGATCGGACATGTTTTGCCTCCTTTTATGCGTTGACCGCCGCCCAGAGCTTTTTCGCGCTCTCGCGGCACTTTGCCATAAGCTCCTGTTCGTCGCAGACCAGCAGCCTGCGATCCTGCATCAGTACTCTGCCGTTGCACACCGTGGTCACGACGCTTCTGCCGTTCATGCCGAAAAGGATATGCGAGTTGGCGTTGCCGCCGTCCATCGGGGTCAGCGGATCGTAATCGGTGACGATGATATCTGCATATGCGCCGGGCTTCAGCACGCCGAGCGGCGCATTGAAATAGCGGCCTGCTATTTCGGCATTGCCTTGGAACAGCATCTCCGGGATTTCGCCCCATGCGACCGTCGGATCGCAGAGGTTGTGCTTGTGGATGATGTTGCCGACCTTATAGCTTTCCAGCATGTCGTTGGTATAGCCGTCCGTGCCGAGGCCCAAAAGAAGCCCCAGCTTTTTCATTTGGATGACCGGACCGCAGCCGACCGCGTTGCCCATGTTGGATTCGGGGTTATGCACGACCGCCGTGCCGGTTGCCTTCAAAAGCTCCATCTCAGCTTGATTGATGTGGACGCAATGGATGGCAAGCGTTTTGCCGCCCAAAATACCCGCGTCATAGAAGCGGTGGATGATGCGCTTGCCGTATTTTCTGAGCGAATCCATCAGATCGGACGGACCTTCGGCGCAATGCACATGGAAGCCCGCCCCGCTGCCGCCGTGCGCAAGACAATCCTCCAGCGTTTTGTCGGACAGTGTAAACGCCGCATGCAGACCCATCATTCCCTTTTGCATATCGGAATCGTCCAACGCGGCTTTTCGGATGAAGCGCTCGTTTTCGAGGATCGACTGCATGCGTTTTTCCTCGCCGTCGCGGTCGCTTACCTCGTAGCAGAGCGAGGTGCGCACGCCGAATTCCTTGGCGGCGCTGCTGATCTCATCCAGAGAGCCCGGAATATCGAAAAAGCTTGCATGATGGTCGAACACGGTCGTGACGCCGTTTTTGATGCAGTCGGCATAGACAGCCTTTGCGGACCAGCAGTCGTTTTCTTTCGTGAGACAGCGGTCAATCTTCCACCACATGCCCTCCAGGATGTCGTTGAAGTTGTGCGGATTGTAGCCGCGGATGGAGAGCCCTCTCGCAAACGCGCTGTAGATATGGTTGTGCATATTGATCAGGCCGGGCATGATCACGCCGCCGTGCGCGTCGATCCACTTCGCATCCGGATACTTTGCGCGCATCGCCGCGCAATCACCGACTTCTTTGATATAACGTCCGTCCGCGGCAACCGCGCCGTTTTCAAAAAACTCCGCGCCGTTGCGGGTCAGCAATCTGCCGTTTCCGATCAGGATCATAAAGCCATACGCTCCTTAGTTTATAATTATGAATATATTATACATGTGTTTGTATCGAAACGCAACCGTTTCGCATGGATTCCTAAAAATCTTTCTGCCGACCTTTCAATTTGTCGGATGCTCTTGCAAACCGATGCGCATCGGTGTATGATAAACTGAAACGGAAAAAGGAGCGAACGATATGAAACGCGTTTACGGCTATCGCTGCACCATATGCGGCAGAGAATACCCGTACGGACCGGAGCTTATGACCTGTCCCGCATGCGGTGAAAAAGGCATTCTCGATATTCTGTTCGATTATGACGAAGTCAAAAAAGAGATGAATCGCGAACGTCTGAAAGCGGATCGCGACAACAGCATGTGGCGATACCGCGCGCTGATGCCGCTCGTCGGCGAAGGTCTGTCGAGGTTTTTGCGCATCGGCTGGACGCCGCTCTATGAGAGTCTGCGGCTCGGCGATACGCTGGGTCTCAAAAAGCTGTATATCAAGGACGACGGCATCAATCCGACGGCGTCTCTGAAGGATCGCGCAAGCGGTGTGGCTGTCGCAAAGGCGTTGGAGCTCGGCTGCGACACGATCTGCTGCTCCTCCACCGGAAACGCGGCCAGCTCCTGCGCGGGCAATGCGGCGCGTATGGGACTAAAGGCCGTCATCTTTGTGCCGGAGCGCGCGCCGAAAGGCAAGGTCGCGCAGCTTCTGATCTTCGGTGCAAACGTCATTTCGGTCAAAGGCGACTATCGCCAGACGTTTGAGCTCAGTAAGTCCGCCATCGAAAAATGGGGATTCTACAATCGCAACGCCGGTATCAACCCGATCCTGACCGAAGGCAAAAAAACGGTCGCTTTGGAGATTGCGGAGCAGCTCAGCTGGGAACCGACCGACTGGGTAGCGGTATCCGTTGGCGACGGCTGCACGATCGGCGGCGTCTACAACGGCTTCCATGATCTCTATGAACTCGGCATGATCGACCGCATTCCGAAGATTCTCGGCGTGCAGTCCACCGGCTGCTGCCCGTTTGTCGATGCGGCAAACAACGATCGCGATCTCATCCCGACGCCCGAAAACACGCTGGCGGATTCCATCGCCGTCGGCGTTCCGCGCAATCCGAAAAAAGCGCTGCGCGCAGTCAAAAACAGCCACGGCCGCTGGATTGCCGTTAGCGATGACGAGATCCTCGCGGCAATGCGGCTTTTGGGCAGAAGCGAAGGTGTGTTCGGCGAGCCTGCGGGCGTAACCGCAACCGCCGGCGTAGTGCGCGCCGTCAAGGAAGGCGTGATCCGTTCCGACGAAACCGTGACCGTCATTTCCACCGGCAGCGGTCTGAAAGACGT
>CALFIV010000347.1 GCA_937877295.1 uncultured Clostridia bacterium | reverse complement strand
GAATTCGTCCAATCAATGGCAAATCCAAGCGTCATTTCAATTCTCTCGCTTCCCCCTCTCAAAGGAAACATTATCATCGAAATCAATACTGAAGTTGCATTCGCTTTCATAGATCGAGTTTTGGGTGGAGAAGGCAATGCATCAACTAAAGCACGCACTCTAACTGAAATCGAAGACGCCATGATGAAAAAATTCATGGAATCCGCTGTCGCAAATATGAAAGAAGCTTGGGCAAATGTTGTAGAGATTCATCCACATGTCGAAACGATGGAATCAAAGCGAAGGATATCGCCAGGCAGATTCATGATAATAAAACGGACATCAACCGGCTGCTGTATCGCATGCCGTTTATTAAAGAGCTTTGCTATAAGGACGAGGAGTTTTGCTGGCACGGGCTGATCCGGCAGACGCGCCCGCATTACGGGCTTGCCGAGTTTGCGGGCTTCTATGCGTCGGTCAAAGAATTTCTGGCAATGGACGAAGCGCGCTTTCTTGAGCTTTTGAAGCTCGGTTGCGAGAACATCGGCCGCAATCTCAATGATACGCGCGGATTGTTCCATTCATTTGCTGACGCGCGGGAAACGATGCGAACCCTGTTCCGAGATCTGAAGGAATTCGGCTATCCAGAAACGCTTATGAACGACTGGGAGATTGTCTTTGAGCTTCGGATCAAGAAATCCAAGCACATCCGCATCTATGCGGATGTGCTGCTGGTCACGCGAAGGCATGCGTTTTCGCTTGAATTCAAAATGAAGGATCGGATCGAGCAGGAGGAGGTCGATCAATGCGCAAAGTACTGCGAATACCTCGACGTGATCTTCGGCGACAGCTATGAGATCGTGCCGGTGCTTGTGCTCACCAAAGCGCGTGATTTGTACGCGGATGCGACGGTTTCACGTACCGACGCCGCCGTGCACGTCTGCTCCGGCGACATGCTCTACAACGCACTGGATTTCTACCTCGGATTTATCAAATAAAATCTCAAAAATACAAAAAAGTGCTTGACAAAGCGAGAGAAAGCGGATAGAATATCCCACGGTAAAGTTCCGTCGCCAAAGACAGCCGGTGTCGCTATAAGCGTGTAAATCCTGCCGAGGTAGACAAGAAAGCACCTTTTGTTTTCGAGTCCTCCGTTATTGCGACGGAGGGCTTTTCACGTTACAAGGAGGTGCAACCATGGCAAATGCAAAGA
>CALFIV010000346.1 GCA_937877295.1 uncultured Clostridia bacterium | reverse complement strand
GACCAGTGCGCGACATGGGCGTTCGACGACGAAGGCACGCTGACCGGCGATACGGTCATCATCGACAAGGGAATCCTACGCACCGGCATGTGCGACGCGCTGTCCGCTTCGCGGCTCGGCATTGCGCCCACCGGCAACGGCCGCCGCGAAAGCCATGAACGCAAGGCGTATACGCGCATGACCAATACGTACTTTGAAGGCGGCGATTCCACAAAGGAAGAGATGATCGCCTCGATCGGCTACGGCTTCCTGCTCGAGAATCCGTCGAGCGGTATGGAAGACCCCAAAAACTGGGGCATTCAGTGCATGGTCAACATTGCGCGCGAGATCAAGGACGGGAAACTCACCGGACGCATCTTCTCGCCGATCGTGTTGACCGGCTACGTGCCGGATCTTCTGAAATCCGTGTCCATGATGGGCAGGGACGTCGCGCTTTCCGGCTCGGGTTACTGCGGCAAGGGCTATAAGGAATGGGTCAAGGTTTCGGACGGCGGCGCATACATGAAGGCGCGCATCCGGCTCGGTTAAGGAGGTACGTGTATGGAACGAATCAAACAACTGCTGAAAGACGCAGATATTGCAGAATACATGGTGCGCAGCGAGCGCGAACGCACGGCGGAGCTCTTCTTCGTCAAGCGGCAGCTCGACACGCGGCGCATCAAGGACGACGAAAAGTTCTTTGTAACCGTCTTTCGCGTCGGCGAAGCGGACGGCAAGAAGCTTCGCGCCTCCACAAACGTGACGCTGCTTTCGTCCATGACGGATGCGGAGATCGTCAAAGCGCTCGAGGACTCCTACTTTGCGGCGCAGTTTGCGATGAACCCCTATTATGACCTGCCCGACGCGGTCGCCGCGCCGGAAATCGAAAAAACCGGCAGGCTCGCCGAACAAGCGCCCGAGCAAAGCGCGGGCGAGATGGCTGCCGCGCTGTTTGAAGCGGACTGCAATGACGGCGCGTTTGTGAACTCCGCAGAGGTGTTCGTCATCCAAAAGCACATCCGCGTCGTGGCGTCGACCGGCACGGACGTCGCCTGGACGGAAGCGCGCGCGGAGGGCGAATATGTGGTGCAGGCAAAAGAGCCTGAGGACGTCGAGCTGTATCAGAGCTTCGGCTTTGACGAGCTGGAGACCGCAGCGCTCACGCAGCAGGTTTCGGAAGCGCTGACGTTTGTGCGCGACCGCGCAAAGGCGCAGCGCATCTTAAAGAGCGGCGAATACGACCTGATCCTGACCGGCAAAAATGTCGAAGTGGTCCTTTCGTACTATCTCGATCGCGCCGAAGCGGGCATGATCTACCCCGGCTATTCGACCTGGAAGATCGGCGACGACGTGCAGGGTGAAACGCAGGGCGAGCGCATCAATCTGACGCTGAAGGCCGACGCGCCGTATTCGCACGAAGGCGTTCCGATGCGCGATCGGGAATTGCTTCACCAAGGCGAAATGCGGCTGATCCACGGCACAACGCGCTTCTGCCGCTACCTCGGCGTCGAGCCGACGGGCGACTATGAGAAGTTCTCCTGCGACAACGCGGGCGAGCAGACGTTTGCCGAAATGCAGAAAACGCCCTGCCTCTGGGCGGTTACGTTCTCCGATTTCCAGGCGGACAGCTTCTCCGGGCATTTCGGCGGCGAGATCCGTCTGGCATACCTGATCGAAGACGGCAGGATGATCCCCGTCACGGGCGGATCGGTCAACGGCAGCCTGATCGAAGCGCAGGCCGCGCTGACCTTCTCGAAGGACCGCTATCGGGGCGAGCGCTATGAAGGCCCGTACGCCATTCGGCTGAAGGGTATCCGCGTCGCCGGATCGGATGCGGAATAAAACGTCAAAACGCAGCGAACCACCCGTTCATTCTTGCGGGTGGTTCGTGTTTTTTGCGACGTCAGTTCTCCGGGCGGCTCACATGAAAATCGCCGTCCCATTCGCGGTAGTCCGGAATGTAGGTTTTTCCGGTATAGGGGTTGACGCGTACGGCGTTTGCGACCCAGCCGGACGGTCCGGCGGCAAAGAACAGCCGTTCGTTTGCGTAGTATTGCGAATACACCAGGACAGATCGGAAGAGCGTCGTGTAGGGAAAGAGTGT
>CALFIV010000345.1 GCA_937877295.1 uncultured Clostridia bacterium | reverse complement strand
CCCGATGAACAAGGAGGAATACGAAGCGTTTTATGAAGCGCTCATCTCCGCCGAATCCGCGCCGCTGCACAGCTTTGACCGCCGCAAGGACGTCTATGAAGGCTGTATGCCGATCGAAGTGATGGCGTCCCGCGGTAAAGATACCATCCGCTACGGCCCGCTCAAGCCTGTGGGTCTGCGCGATCCCAAAACCGGCCACCGACCGTGGGCGGTGCTGCAGTTGCGGCGGGAAACCAAAGAGGGCGACCTGCTCAACCTTGTCGGTTTTCAGACGAATCTCAAATTCAGCGAACAAAAGCGGGTGTTCTCCATGATCCCGGCGCTGAAAAACGCGGAATTCGTGCGCTACGGCGTCATGCACCGCAACACGTTTTTAGAATCCCCGAAGCTTCTGAACTTTGATTTTTCCCTGCGAGACGATCCGCTGCTGTTCTTTGCGGGTCAGATGACGGGCGTCGAGGGATATGTGGAATCGGCGGCGAGCGGACTGCTCTCGGCAATCTCGCTGATCGAAAAGCTGGAGGGCAGAGCACCCGTTGACTTCACGACAGGGACGGCCATCGGTGCGCTCGGGCATTATGTTGCCGACTACAACGGCAGCGATTTTCAGCCGATGAACATCACCTTCGGCATCATGGATCCGCTTTCGGAGCGCGTGCGCTCCAAGCAGGAGCGCGGGCAAAGGCTTTCGGCACGCGCGCTCGAGCGGATCGCGGCGCTGAAGGAGCGGCACGGCTTGTAAGAAACAAAGGAATCATTTTTCATTTCTTTTAGGAGGTACACCCGATGGAACAACTGAAAGGAACGACCATCGTTGCGGTGAAGCGCAACGGCGTGACGGCCGTCGCAGGCGACGGTCAGGTGACGATGGGCCAGCAGGCGGTCATGAAGGCGCATGCCAAGAAGGTGCGCCGGCTCTATCACGACCGCGTAATCGTGGGCTTTGCGGGTTCGGTTGCGGATGCGTTTACGCTGTGCGACCGCTTTGAAGCGAAGCTCGAAATGCACGGCGGCGCTTTGAAGCGCGCGGCAATCGCGCTGGCGCAGGACTGGCGCAGCGACAAGATGATGCGCCAGCTTGAGGCGATGATGATCGTGGCGGACAAGGACGATCTGCTGATCCTGTCCGGCACGGGCGAAGTCATTGAACCGGACGACGACATTGCCGCCATCGGTTCGGGCGGGCTGTATGCGCTTGCGGCGGCGAAAGCCATGAAACGGTATACGGACATGTCGGCGGAGGAGATCGCGGCGGAGGCGATGGCGATCGCCGGTTCGATCTGCATCTATACCAACGGCAATATCAGTGTGGAGGTGATCCGTCCGTGACCCCGAGAGAGATCGTCAATGCATTGGACCGGTATATCATCGGTCAGGATGAAGCAAAGCGCGCGGTCGCGATCGCGCTGCGAAACCGCTACAGAAGAAGCTGCCTGTCGCCGGAGCTTCGCGAGGAGATCACGCCCAAAAACATCATCATGCTCGGGCCGACGGGCGTCGGCAAGACCGAGATTGCAAGACGGCTTGCGAAGCTTGTGGACGCGCCGTTTGTCAAGGTGGAGGCGAGTAAGTACACCGAGGTCGGCTATGTCGGCCGCGACGTGGAGAGCATGATCCGCGATCTCGTCGAGGAATCGGTGCGGCTCACCAAGCAAAAGCGCATGGAGCTTGTCAAGGAAGCCGCCGCAGCAGCGACGGAGCAGCGTCTTGTGGAGCTTCTCATGCCCAATCAGAAACGGCAGCAGCGTCAGGTAAACCCGCTGCAGTTTTTGCTCGGCAGCGGTCAGCCGCAGCCCGAAGAGCCGAAGATTTCCGAGGAGGAGCAGGCGGCGCGCCGCACGCTCAAAGAGCAGACGCTTGACCGGCTGAGAAAGGGCCTTCTCGAAAAGGAGATCGTGGAGATCGAGGTCGAGGAAAGTGCGAACGCCATGATGTTCGGCGCGGGCGGCGTGGAGTTTGCAATGGGCGATATGCTCGGCGACCTGCTCCCGAAAAAGAAAAAGATCAAGAAAATGCCGGTCGAGCACGCGCGCACGGTGCTGATGCAGCAGGAATCCGAAAAGCGCATCGACCCGGACGACGTCACGCGCGAAGCGCTCTACAACGCCGAGCAGAACGGCATCATCTTCCTTGACGAGATCGACAAAATCGCGGGCAGCGCCAATCAGATGGGCGCGGACGTCTCCAGAGAGGGCGTCCAGCGCGATATCCTGCCGATCGTGGAGGGTACGACGGTCGCCACCAAGTACGGCGCGGTCAAGACGGATTTCATCCTGTTCATCGGCGCAGGCGCGTTCCATGTGGCGAAGGTCACCGACCTGATCCCCGAGCTGCAGGGCCGCTTCCCGATCCGCGTGACGCTCAAGGACCTCACCGAAGACGATTTCTACGCGATCCTCACGCAGCCGGAAAACGCGGTCACCAAGCAGTATGCGGCGCTTTTAAAGCCCGACAACGTGAACCTGAGCTTTACCGAGGACGCGCTGCGCGAGATCGCAAAATTCGCGTTCCGCGCAAATGAGCAAAATGAGAATATCGGCGCACGTCGCCTGCATACAGTGATGGAGAACCTGTTGAACGACATCTCCTTCAATGCGAACGGTCAGCATCCGATGATCGACGTCGTCGTGGACGGCGCGTACGTCGATGCGCATCTGTCCGCAGAGTGGAGCGAGGACAACATCTCGAAATACATTCTGTAACGGGCGGCGCGTCACCGTCCGGGAAAGGATCGGACGATGAAACGCCTGTTTTCCGCATGGCTGGCTCTTTGCGTTCTGCTGCTTGCAGTCGCTTCCCTCGGCGCAGCGCCGACGCCTGCGCCGCAATCCGATACGGCTTCGGAGGAATCAAACGCCGTCCCCGTTCCGCCCGACCCGAACTGGGTTCTGGCGGCGGATGCGGAGGAGACCGCCGAGGCCTTCAAAACGAGCGACGCTCCGCTGCGGCAGCACGGCATGCGGCCGCTTTCGACCTATGCGCAGGTGCATCCGGTGACGGAGGAGGACCTTGTGCTTGCGGCGCGCGTCGCATATTTTGAAGCGGGCGCGTCGTCCGAACGCAGCTACCGCGCAGTACTTTGCGTGCTGTACAACCGCTGCGTCGCGAAGCGGTTCGGCGGCGAGGTCACCGACATCTCGACCGAGACGTACCGCAAGGGCCAGTTTTCGGTCATCCACAACGCAAAATTCGAAACCTTCGATCCGCCGGAGGAGCTCATTGAGGCGGCGCGGGACATCTTTGTCTACGGCAATCTCGATCTGCCGGAGAGCATTCTGTTCTTCTGCGCCGAAAAGCTCGGCAAGGGCTGGGGCGGACGCAAGTTTTATCAAAGCATCGGCGGCAACCTGTTCTTTTACGGCGCTACCGATTGACAGAAAGGAACTATGAAACACAAACTGAAAATCATCCCGCTGGGCGGGGTGGGCGAGATCGGCAAGAACATGACCGTACTCGAATACGGCGAGGACATCCTCATCGTCGATTGCGGTCTGATCTTCCCGGATGAGGGCATGCTCGGGATCGACGTGGTCATTCCGGACATGACATATCTCGAACAGAACGCGGACAAGATCCGCGGCATGTGCATTACGCACGGACATGAGGATCACATCGGGGCAATTCCCTACGCCATGCAAAAGTTCCGCTGCCCGATCTACGGCACGCGGTTTACAAACGCGCTGATCCGGCATAAGCTGGACGAGCATCATCTCTCCGACGTCACGTTGGTCGACGTCGCACCGAAGGAAACCGTGCGGCTTGGCTGCTTCAAGGTCGAGTTTATCAAGACGGGGCATTCGATCGCGGGCGCGGTCGCACTGGCGATTGTGACGCCCATCGGCACGGTGATCCACACCGGCGATTTCAAGATCGACCTGACGCCGATCGACGGAGAGCCGATCGACATCAACCGCTTTGCCTATTACGGCACGAAGGGCGTGCTGGCGCTGCTTTCGGACAGCACCAACGTCGAACACGCGGGATTCACGCAGAGCGAAAAGGAGATCGGCAAGACCTTCGAGCAATGCTTTCTGAAAGCGCCCGGCCGCGTGATCGTGGCGTCGTTCGCGTCGAATGTCTACCGCTTGCAGCAGGTCGCGGACGTGGCGATCGATCAGGGACGCGTCGTGTGCTTTCAGGGCCGCAGCATGGAGCAGATCGTGAAGATCGCGCAGGAGCTCGGCTATATGCACATTCCGCCCGAAAAGATTGTGCGGGTGGAATATCTTAAGAACATTCCGGATTATATGGTCTGCGTGATGACGACCGGCAGCCAGGGCGAGCCGATGAGCGGGCTTTTCCGCATGGCGAACGCCACGCACAAGCTGAACATCGGCGCGGGCGACACGGTCATCATCTCTGCGAGCGCGATCCCCGGCAACGAGCGCGGCGTCGCGCGCGTCATCAACGCGCTGTATGAAAAGGGCGCGGACGTCGTCTATGACCGCATGGCGGACGTACACGTCTCCGGACATGCCTGCGCAGGGGAGCTGCGGCTGATGCTTGAGATCACAAAGCCCAAGTACTTCATTCCGGTACACGGCGAGGCGAGGCATCTCAAGATGCATGCAGAGCTTGCAAAGGAGCAGGGCGTGCGGCCGGAGAACACGTTCATCGCGCACAACGGCGCGGTGATCGAGCTGACCTCGCGCAAGGGCGTGATGGAAAGCAGCGTGCCGGCGGGCAGCGTCATGGTGGACGGGCTCATCGACGTGGAGGACGTGGTGCTGAAGGACCGCAAGGTCCTGTCCGTCGACGGTCTGGTTTCGGCGATCATCGTGATCGACGCGGAGACCGGACGGCTGATGGCGCCGGTCGAGCTCTACTCGCGCGGGTTCATCAACATGAAGGAAAACGAAGCGCTGATCGAGCGCGCAAGCGAAGTCGCGTATGAGGAAGCGAAGCGCTTCGAAACCGCGGACAAGTCCGAATACGGCAATGTCAAGACGGCCCTGCGCAGCAAGCTGAAATCGTTCCTGTATACCGAAACCGGCAGAACGCCGATGATCCTCCCGATTGTGATCGAGATCTGAGCGGTATTTTGCTGTATTTGCGAAGATAGCGCAGGCTATTTCGTGAGAACGGCAATGGAACATACGGCGGAACTGCGGTATGATGCAGGCAGAAACAGAGGATCGAAGGGGAATCACACATGAACAAACGGTTTTTCGGAAAAATGATCGCGCTTCTGCTTGCATGGACGATGTGTGCGGGTGTGTTTGTCGCCTGTGTCAAAAAAGACGAAACAAGAACGGTCGCGGGCTATGCGCTGGAACCGAGCGAAGGAACGTATGCGTACGTCGTTCATACGCCGCATGCGACGTGGTATCTCGCCGCGGCGGACATCGAGCTTCTCGGTGAAGAGAAGTTCTTTGAAGGGCTGGAGAAGATTCTCACCCCGCAGGAAGCCGATTTTGCCGATGCATACGCCGTTCTGGACGGATATCTGAAGGATGAGATCCCGCCGATCGACGTTCACACGGACTTTGCGGCGCAGACCGAGCGCGCAAAGTGGAACAAGGCGGGCGCGTATTACCTCGGCCCCGATATGGGCATCTATCTGTATCATAA
>CALFIV010000344.1 GCA_937877295.1 uncultured Clostridia bacterium | reverse complement strand
CGTATCCCCGTAGGCTGCGTATGGCGTCGGAGAGTCGCATCAACCCAGCTTACGGTTTAACCTTTGACAGTTTAGCACAACTGTTCCAGCTTGTAAACACCTTTTTTGGTTTCGGATAAAACTTTTTTTGCGCGTTCCGCATCGACGCGGATCTGCGAAAACAACGCTTCCCTGCTCTCGAAGCGCTGCTCGTCCCGAAGCCGTTTGAAAAGCGCGACGCCGATGCGCTTGCCGTACAGATCGAGGCTTGCGTCCATCGCGTGCGTCTCCACGGTTCTCGCACGTCCGCCGACGGTGGGATTCGTGCCCACATTGGTGACCGCATCATACAGCTTTCCCGCAAAAATCAGCTTTGTCGCATACACACCGTCCTTCGGCAAAAGCTGCGAGCCCGCAGAAAGATTGGCCGTCGGGCAGTCGAATTGCCTGCCCAGCGCCTTTGCATGCACCACCTTGCCGCACAGCACATGCGGGCGGGCAAGCAGCAGGTTTGCGGTGTTCAGATCGCCCTCGCGCAGCGCTTCACGTACGCGGGTGGACGCGCATACGATCCCGTTCGCCTTCACCTGATCGATGACGATCAACCGGATGCCGCGCTGTTCGCACAGCGTTTTAAGAAGCGCGGTATCCCCCGCCGCCTTCGCCCCGAAGCGATAATCGTAGCCGACCACGATCGCCGAAACCGCGCCGTGATAGCGTGCGCTCAGCCAGTCGACAAACGCATCCGGCTGCATCGACGCAAACGCGTGATCAAACGGAATGCAGTCCACACGGTCGCATCCGCATTCCCGAATCAGCGTCTCGCGCTGTCCGGGCGTACACAGATACGAAAAGCTGCCGCCGAACAGCTCCTTCGGATGATTCGTATAGGTAAACGCAACCGCCGTATCGCCCGCGGCATGCGCCGTTTGCGCCGCGCATTGCAGCAGCGCGCGGTGTCCGAGGTGTACCCCGTCAAACATCCCGAGCGCAACAACCGTCCGATTCATCGTTCCTCCTCATACAGATGCACCCGAAGGTGCGCTTCGCCGCCGTGTACCGTGCCGACGCCCAAAAATGTGCCGCAGTAGATGCGATAGATTCCGTCTTTTGCCTGCGTCCGCGTGCCGAGGCCGTTCATAGCCGGCTTTTTGCGATCCGCTCTGAGATCGAGCCGCGGCAGAAATCCTGCCGCTTCTTCGCAGCTGATCAGCGATTCCTGCAGCCGTCCCTGCTCTTTCAGCGCGGTCAGCTCCGCGATCGTATACGTCCGGTCAAGCGTGAACGCACCGGATGCGGTGCGCAGCAGAAACGCCATATGCGCGGGTACGCCGAGCGCCTTTCCGATGTCGCTGCACAGCGTGCGAATGTATGTTCCGCGCGAACAGGTTACACGCAGCAAAAAGCGATTTCTGTCCATCGTTTCCGTGCGGGCGAGCGCAAAGATCTCAATCTCGCGCGACTTATCGGGAATGTCCTTGCCCGCAAGCGCGAGATCATACAGCTTTTGACCGTTGTATTTCAGTGCGGAAAACTTGGGCGGTGTCTGCAGAATGCGGCCGCAAAAGCGCGGCAAAACGGCGTCGAGCATATCCGCCGTGACCGTTCGGTCCGACGTTTCCGTCACCGTGCCCTGCGCGTCCTGTGTATCGGTTTCTGCGCCGAACACGATCTCGCAAAGGTAGGTTTTCTGCTTGTCCACGAGAATATCGAACAGCCGCACGGCGCGTCCGACGCACACCGGCAGCACGCCCGCGGCCTCGGGATCGAGCGTCCCCAGATGTCCGACACGTTTGGTTTCATAGAGCCTGCGCACGTCGACGACAACGTCGCTGGAAGACATGGCAGGCGGCTTGCAGATTGCAACGATCCCTTCCATCATTTCAGAGCAAGCAGCAGCGCGTCGCGCATGGTTTCAAATGCCCGGTCGAGCGGCAGCTCAAGCGTACAGCCCGCCGCCCGCTGATGACCGCCGCCGCCGAATTGCTGGGCAACCGCCGCAACGTCACAGGTGCGTTTCGAACGCATACTGATGCGAACCGTGCCGTCCGAAGACTCGCGCAGCACACAGGCCGCCTCAACGACGTCAATGTCGCGCACATAGTCGATCAGGCCTTCGCAGTCGTACTTGCTCGCGCCGTACCCGTCGAGAACCGCCTTGGGAATCGCAACGATGCCGAGCTTGCCGTCCCGATACAGCTGCACGTTGGTCAGCGCGTATGCGATCATCTTTGCCTTTGCCACGCGCATCTCGCGGAACAAAATACGATTGAGCTCAGGCAGATCGATGCCGTATTCCAGCAGCTTCGCCGCCGTCAGAAACGTTTCCGCCGTTGTGTTGGAATAGGCGAAATTGCCGGTGTCCGTACTGATCGCCGTATACAGCGCTTCGGCGATTCCATGCGTGATGACCGTGCCGAGCGCATCAAACAGGACATAAATGAGCTCGCCGGTCGCACTGACGTTCTCCACCCAGTCTCCGTCCTTCGAACGGCGCGGGTTTGTTTCATGATGGTCGATGCAGAACTGATACGGGGCTTGCTCCAAAATCGGCTGCATCCAGCCCGTGCGGGCATGGTCGGCGCAGTCGACATAGATGACCGCTTCTTTCGGCGGCTGCAGATCCGGGTCGCTGACGACCGTATCCGCGCCTTCCAAAAACTGGAGATACCGCGGTACGGGATCGGGGCAGACGACCGTTGCGTCCTTGCCCATTTTGCGCAGCGCCGCGCGTAAAGCAAGGCAAGAGCCCAGCGTATCGCCGTCGGGCGAACGGTGGGCTGCCAGATAAAACGATTGATGTGATTGGATGAATGCCGTCGCCTGCTCGAGGTTCATGTTTCGTCCTCCCCGTCCTTCGGCTCGTCCTTGTGCAGCGAGCGGATCACCTCTGAGATGTGTACCGAATAAGCGATCGAATCGTCGCCGACGAACTTGATCGCCGGCACGCGCCGGATCGTCATGCGGTTTCCGACTTCATGCGCGATAAAGCCCGCCGCATGGTTCAGTGCATCCACCGCAGTCTTTGCGGCGTCCGGATCGGGATCGTAAACCGAAACATGGGCCTTTGCATATTTGAGGTCCGGCGTGATCTCCATTTCGGTGATCGACGTCACCGCCGGGACGCGCGGGTCTTTCATGTCGAAGATGATCGCGCTGACCGTCTTTTTCAGCTCCTCGCGAAGCCGTTCGTTTCGAACCTTTGCCATCAGCGTTTCACTTCCTCCATCATATAGCACTCGATCACGTCTTCCTCAAGAATGTCGTTGAAGTTTTCGATCGAGATGCCGCATTCGTAACCGGCCTGCACCTCGCGGACGTCGTCCTTGAAGCGCTTCAGTGAACCGATCTTGCCGTCGTGGATGACGATGCCGCCGCGGACCACGCGGACCTGCGCGGTGCGGGTGACCTTGCCCTCATTGACGTATGCGCCCGCAATCGTGCCGACGCCGGAAACGCGGAACGTGCTGCGCACCGTGCAGCGGCCGAGATCGACCTCCTGGAACACCGGCTTGAACATGCCCTTCATGGCGTTCTCGACGTCCTCGATCGCGTTGTAGATGACGCGATAGGTTCGC
>CALFIV010000343.1 GCA_937877295.1 uncultured Clostridia bacterium | reverse complement strand
GGCGCACCTGTGGCGGTGGTGCAGAGCGATTACCGCAATATCAAGGTGACCACACCTGAGGATTTGCTGATTGCAGAAGCGTTCCTGAAGTGTACGGCAGAGAACGAAGCCCGCAGCCTGCAGGCGGCGGCTAAGACTGCTCGTGAGGCCTGGCTAAAGGAGGCAGAATAATGACTAGATTTGGCATGGGTTACGATGTTCACCGTTTGGTGGCAGGTCGGAAACTCATTATCGGCGGGGTGGAAATTCCCCATACATTGGGCCTGCTGGGCCATTCCGATGCGGATGTTCTGATCCATGCCGTGATCGACGCGATCTTAGGCGCGGCGAAGCTCGGCGACATCGGCAAGCTCTTTCCCGACACCGACGAGCGCTATCGCGGCGTCGACAGCCGGGTACTGCTGCGCACGGTACGCGACATGGTGCAAAAACGGGACATGCAGGTGCGACACGTGGACGCGACGGTCATCGCAGAGCGTCCGAAGCTGGCGTCGTACCGCGCCGAGATGGAACGCAGAATAGCGGAGGATCTGCAGATCTCGCCGGACGCGGTCTCGGTGAAGGCAACGACGACGGAAGGAATGAACGACGAGGGGCGCGGCCTTTGCATTTCTGCGCAGGCGATCGCCTCTGTGGACAGGAAGGATTAAATGGAACGGAAAGATCAGGACCTTTGCATCTACGGCGCAAGGGAACACAATCTCAAAAATATCGATCTCGTCATCCCGCGCAACAAGCTTGTGGTGATGACGGGCGTATCGGGCTCGGGCAAATCGTCGCTCGCGTTCGATACGATCTATGCGGAGGGGCAGCGCCGCTATGTGGAGAGCCTCTCTTCGTATGCGCGCATGTTCATCGGACAGATGGACAAGCCGGATGTGGACCGCATCGACGGACTGTCGCCCGCGATTTCGATCGATCAGAAGAGCACCGGGCATAACCCGCGCTCGACGGTCGGCACGGTCACGGAGATCTACGACTATCTGCGCCTTCTGTATGCGCGCTGCGGCATTCCGCATTGCCCGAACTGCGGCCGCGTCATCGAACGGCAGTCGATCGACACGATCGTCGATCAGGTCATGGCGCTGCCGATGGGCTCGAAGCTTCAGATCATCGCGCCGTGCGTGCGCGGCAGAAAGGGCGAGCACGTCAAGGTCCTCGAGCGCTTGCAGCGCGAGGGCTATGTGCGTGTGCGCATCGACGGCGAGGTCTACCCGATCGAGGAAGCGCCCGCCATGGACAAGCAAAAGAAGCACACCGTGGAGGCGGTCATCGACCGCATCGTATTGAAGGAGGGCGTCGAAAGCCGCCTGACGGAATCCCTGGAGCACGCGTTCGCGTTGGGGCAGAACCTTGCGATCGTCGCGGTGCAGGACGGCGAAGAAATGCTGTTTTCGCAAAACTACGCCTGCCCCGACTGCGGCATTGCGCTCGAAGAGCTTGCGCCGCGCGCGTTTTCGTTCAACAATCCGTTCGGCGCGTGCCCGACCTGCGCGGGCTTGGGCGAACAGATGAAAATCGATCCGACGCTGATCGTGCCGGACGAAACGCTGTCGCTCAATGAAGGCGCGATCAAAGCGCCCGGCTGGAAGAGCGGCACGAACAACGTCTTTTCCGACATGTATTACGAAGCGATCGCGAATCACTTCGGGTTTTCGATGGATACGCCGTTCTGCGACATCCCGAAGGCCGGCCGCGACGCGCTGATGTACGGCACGAAGGAGAAGATGGAGGTCAAATACGAACGCAGCTTCGGCGGCGGACACTTCCTTGCGACGTTCGAGGGCGTCGTGCCCAACATGGAGCGCCGCTATCGCGAATCGCAGAGCGATTGGGCGAAGGCGGACATCGAAGCCTACATGGCGCATATCCCCTGCCCCGACTGCAAGGGCAAACGCTTAAAGCCTACCTCGCTCGCCGTCACCGTCGGAGGGATCAATATCGCGGCGCTGTGTGAAATGAACGTCAAGCGCTCGCGTGAATTTTTGAACAACCTCGTTCTGACACCGACGCAGCAGACGATCGCCGCGGCGATCCTCAAGGAGCTCGACGCAAGGCTCGGCTTTTTGGTCAACGTCGGCCTCAACTATCTCACGCTCTCGCGCGCGGCAGCCACGCTGTCGGGCGGCGAAAGCCAGCGTATCCGGCTCGCGACGCAGATCGGCAGCGGACTCGTCGGCGTTCTCTATATCCTTGACGAGCCCAGCATCGGCCTGCATCAGCGCGACAATGCAAAGCTTCTGAAATCGCTCAAAGGCCTCAGGGATCTCGGCAATACGCTGATCGTCGTCGAGCATGACGAGGAGACCATGCGTGAAGCGGATTTCATCGTCGACATCGGTCCGCGTGCCGGCGTACACGGCGGACAGGTCATGGCGGCAGGCACGCCCGAGGAGATCATGGCCTGTGAAAACTCGCTGACCGGCCAATATCTGTCCCAAAAACGCACCATACCGGTTCCGGAGACGCGGCGGCCGGGCAACGGGCAGAAGCTCGTTGTGCGAGGCGCGCGGGCGAACAACCTCAAGAACATCACGGTCGAGTTCCCGCTGGGCAAGTTCATTTGCGTCACCGGCGTATCCGGCTCTGGCAAGACAACGCTCATACTGGAAAGCCTCGTTCCCGCGCTTGAGGCAAAGCTCTCCGGCGGCAGGATGCCCGGACACGTCCGTTCGGTCTGCGCACCGGGAATTTCGCAGGTGAAGCTGATTGACGCGACTCCCATAGGCATCAACATCCGTTCGACGGTGGCGACGTATGCAAACATCCACGACGAGCTGCGGAAGATTTACTCCCGAACACCAGACGCAAGGGGATGCCGTCTGAAGGCCGGGGATTTCTCGTACAATACCGGTTCCCTGCGCTGCCCCACCTGCGACGGCACGGGAGAGATCAATCTCGACGTGCAGTTTCTTCCGGACGTGGACATCCCATGTCCCGACTGCCACGGATCGCGGTATGCCAAGGCCGCGTTCGCCGTGAAGCGCAAAGGCGTGTCATTGCCGCAGCTGATGGAGATGAGCGTGGACGAGGCGCTGGACGCCTGCGCCGACCTGCCGCTCGTGAAGAGCCGGCTGCAGGTTCTCCGCGACATCGGC
>CALFIV010000342.1 GCA_937877295.1 uncultured Clostridia bacterium | reverse complement strand
CCCAGGGTGCCCAGGCTGCGCTCCAGGCGCTTCGTGTCCTTCAGGCTGCGGTAGCAGCGAAGATCCGTCAGACCGAAGCGCTCCTGAAGATACCCTTGCGTGCCGACTTCGCCGAATTCATCCTCCACGGCAACGACGGCGGCGGGGACGGGGCAGTGCTCCGCAAGCACTTCGAGGATCGTATCGTAGAGTCCGCCGTGGCGGTTTGCGTTCTCGGCAACCACGACCGCACCGCATTTTTTTGCCCATGCTTCAACGGCGTCCGCATCGATCGGCTTGATGGTGAAGCAGTCGACGACCGCGGCGGATACGCCCTGCGCTTCCAGAGAAGCGGCGGCCTTCAGCGCTTCGTGCAGCATCAGACCCGCGGCAAAGATCACGACGTCCGTGCCTTCTTTGAGCGTTACGGCCTTGCCGATGGCAAGCTCGCTGCCGTCCTCGTAGATCCGTGCCATCTGCTTTCTGCCGACGCGGATATACTTGATGCCGGGACGGTTCTGGCACTGCTTCAATACGCTCTTGAGACAGGTCGGGTCGGACGCGTCGATGACGGTCGCGCCGGGCAGAACGTTGTAGAGCGCAACGTCCTCAAACGGCATATGCGTGCCGCCGTTCATCGTAGCGGTAACGCCGGGGTCGGTGCCGATGACGGTGATATCATTCTTGGCATAGCCGCCGGATAGGAAGATCTGGTCGTAGCAGCGGCGCGACGCGAACGGTCCGAAGCTGTGAATGATCGGTTTGAAGCCTGTCACGGCGAGACCCGCCGCAACGCCGGCCATGTTCGATTCCGCAATGCCGCAGTCGACGGCGCGGTCCACGCCCGTCTTTGCCCATTTCAGCGTGCTGATGCAGCTCATCAGGTCGGCGTCGAGATAGATCGCGTTTTCGTCGCTTTCGACGATCTCCGCGATCGTGGCGCCCAGAACGTCCTTGCACAGGCGGGGATCCAATTCTTCGTTATACACGATCTTCATAGCTCAGCCCTCCAATGCATCCAATTTTGCTTTGAGTTCGGCGGTCCATTTTTCGAACCGCTCGTCGGTCACCGGCATGCTGTGGTTCATGGCGGTGTTTTCGATCTCGGTTACGCCGTGGCCTTTGACGGTATCGAGCACGATCGCGTACGGCTTGTCGCCGCCGCTGCGCGTGCGCTCGAGCGCCGCCGCAATCTGGTCCACATCGCCGCCGTCGATCTTGACGGTGTCGAAGCCGAACGCTTCCATCTTTGCGGTCAGATCGCCCATCGGCAGAACCTCGTCGAGATAGCCGTCGAGCTGGCGCTTG
>CALFIV010000341.1 GCA_937877295.1 uncultured Clostridia bacterium | reverse complement strand
CCAGAGCCAGGGCGATGGCGCCAAGCTTTTTCATGCTATGTTTCATGGTTTCGTTTCTCCTCTCATAAAGCGTTCTTTATGGGTTTTATAATCGGGCGGGCGCCGCGTGGGATTGGATCGGCTGCGCCGCCAAATCATACGGTTTTACGGGGAAGAACCCCTGCGGCTCAGACGGCCGCGGCTTTACTCTGCGACTGGCGCTTATCCAGCGAGAAGCCGGCCGGTACGACGCCGCCGAGCGTGAACACGCCCATCAGCCAGGTCCATTTGTCGACCAGGACCATGGGCAGACGCATATCCTCCGTCAGCAGAAAGGCGACGACAGAGCCGAGCAGCGCCGCCAGACTCAGCGCCGCAAGCAGAAGGATTTGTTTTTTGGTGAGCTTCAATCGCTTCATGCCGTTCTCCGGGATCGATGATAGTAAAGTATATCATATCCCCACGTCCGCGTCAAACGAACGGCTGCGATTTTACAAAAGGAAACGAGGCTGTTTTCTTCAATCCTCCGGCAGCATGTCGCCGTAGAGCTTCAGAAACCGCGCGCTTTTGCGTTCGTACAGCCGCGCCGCGAGCCCGTCCGCGATCGGGATCAGGATGCGTTCGTGCTCGCATTGGACCGGCGCAACCTCGTGCATGTGCCCGGTCAGGCTGAAGTTCAGGCAGGCGCAATGGTGTCGGCAGCGATCCGCGATCGCACAGCCCTCACAGGCCGGCTCGGGATCGAGCGACATGCGGTAGATCGCCCGCTGCCGGTTCGTGTCGACGCCGTGTTCGACGTCGCCGATGCAGTATGCGGCAAGGTTCAGGAACTGATTGCACGGATAGATCTTTCCGTCCGGCGCAACCGACGGCTGCCGCATGCCGAGCTTGCATTCCATGCAGGGGCGGTTGTTGAGATAGGCGGAGATCTTGGACGCAAAATTCAGATAGATCAGCGGCCTTGCGTCGTCATAATGCGCCTCGCAAAGATCGGCAACGCGCGCGTACTGCTCCTTAAGAACCGCCATCGAGCCGTCGTCCCACGCCGCGTCGGGGCGATAGTCGATCGCCGTATTGATGCGGGAGAACCCGCGTTCGTACAGCCATTGCACCGACTCCGCCATGCCGCCGACCGTTTCCGGCGTGACCGTCTGCATCGCAACCGCATTGGGCTGATGCAGAAGCAGTGCGTCGATGACCGGCTCAAGCGTTTCCCGCGTCGGTCTGCCGTCGCGTGTGACGCGCTGTGCGTCCTGCTGCAGCCCGTCGTGCGACAGGGCGATCATGAGACCGTGTCCGGTCGCAAACCGGATAAACGGTTCGTCAAGGAGCGTACCGTTGGTCGTCATCTTGAAGCTGACCGACGTGCCGGTTTCGCCCGCCCGTTCGGTCGCCGCGCGCACGATCCGTTCGATCAGCGCACGCTTGAGCATCGGCTCGCCGCCGAACAGCGAAAAGCCGTTCTTTTCGTGGCCGTAGGAAAAAGCAAGGTCCACGGCCTGCAGGGCCGTCTCCTCGCGCATCGCCGCACGGCTGTGCGTTTCATAACAATAGCGGCAGCGGAGGTTGCAGTCCGCCGTCAGATGCAGGGTAAAATTCATCGCTTACGATCTGTCCTCGGGTACGGCGATCTTGCCCATCAAAACCGGCTCGTCGCCGGTGCATCCGCCGGATTCTTCGTCCGATTCGTCCGGCAGAGGTTCGCCGCCCAGCAGCGGATCGTCCTCCGGAAGCTCGTACCCGACCTCGCCGTCAAGCACCAGCTCTTCCTCCGGCGGCGTTTCCGCCGGCACGATTCCCGTGGTCTGCAGAT
>CALFIV010000340.1 GCA_937877295.1 uncultured Clostridia bacterium | reverse complement strand
TGCAGAGATGGCGACAGCATTTTTCTTGCGTGCAGAGTGGACGCACATCATCATAGCCTCCGCCGTAGCCGTTGCTCCGTCGTACATCGAGGCGTTGGAGATGTCCATGCCCGTCAGTTCGGCCATCATGCTCTGGTATTCAAAAATATACTGCAGTGTGCCTTGTGAGATTTCGGCCTGATACGGCGTGTATGCGGTGAGGAACTCTTCCTTGGCGGGGATATACTTTACGATCGAGGGGATGTAGTGATCGTACGCGCCCGCGCCGCGAAGCACGGTCGAGAAGACCGTGTTCTTCGCTGCCATAGCGGTCATTGCGCGGCGTACTTCCATCTCGCTCTTGCCTTCCGGCAGGTTGAGCGGACGGTCGAGGATCATGCTCTCGGGAACGTCGCGATACAGCTCGCGGTATTCCTTCAGCCCGATCGTCTCAAGCATTTCCCGGCGCTGTTCCTCGGTGGAAGGAACGAAGCTGCCCATTCCTTATGCCTCCGCGCAGTGCGCTTCGTATGCCGCGGCATCCAGAAGCTCTTCGGTTGCGGTAACGTCGGACACCTTGATGATCCATGCGCCGTACGGATCGTTGTTGAGAAGCTCCGGCGCATCGAGCAGTTCCTCGTTGATCTCGGCAACCGTGCCGGAAACCGGGGACAGCAGATCGGAAACCGCCTTTACGGATTCCACGTCGCCGAACGCTTCGCCTGCGGTGACTTGGTCGCCGACTTCGGGCAGGTTGACAAACACCAGATCGCCCAGCGCGTCCTGTGCGAAATCGGAAATGCCGATGACGCAAAGGCCGTCTTCTTCCTTGACCCACTCGTGGTCTCTGCTGTACTTCAAATCGGGATTGATCGTCATAAGAATGTTCCTCCTAAAGTTATTTTTCGATCAGTTTGGAAAGTTCTTCGAGCGCGGTCTCGAACTCCGCGTCGTCGAAGCAGTATTTCATCTCGAGGAATTCGGAGCGGAGCTTCGTGACCTCCTCGCTGATGTCCTTGTTGCGCAGGATGCAGTCCGCCATCAACGAAGCGAGCTTCTGGAACGCTTCCTTCGTGAAGCCGAAGCGCGTCATCTCGCTCATGCCCATTCTGAGCGCGCCGGAAGCCGTGAAGCCCTCTTCATCCGGCGTGGCCTGATAGTTGACGATGATGTTGTTCTGCTCGAGGCGTTCCGCGACCTCCGGACCTTGGCCGTAGCCGACGGAAATGATGACCTGATGCGTCTCGGTGTAGCCGATGGCCGGATCGCCCTTGACGTCGAGGCCTTCGTCTTTCAGGCACTTGGCGAACCACTTCGCGTTGTCGATGATCGCCTTCTGGTATTCATCCTTGTAGCGGTTCATTTCGTAGGCCGCCATCAAAAAGCCCAGCTGCGTGCCGAGGTGGTGGTTCGAAACGCTTCCCGGGAACGCGCGGCTTTCGATCTGCGTCCAGATGCCGTGCTTCGGATCATCCTTGTCGTAATTGACGCCGATGACGCCGCGCTGCGGTCCGAAGAACGTCTTGTGCGTCGAACCGGTGACGATCTCCGCGCCCTCTTCGAACGGCTTCTGGAAGTGATCGCCGATGAGACCCAGCACGTGCGCCATGTCGTACATGATCGTGGTCGGGATGTTCTGCTCATCCACGAACTTGCGGATCGCGGCGACCGGCTCTTTGTGGAGAACCATCGACTTGCCGAAGATGATCAGCTCCGGCTTGTATTCGGCGATGACCTTTTTGGTGGCTTCGACGTCGATCTTGAAGATGTTGTCCTCGCATACCGGGAAGTTGACGACCGCGCTGCGCTCGGTGACCGGATCGAACGCGATATAGTCATGCAGCGCGCCCATCGGCTGAGCCGAAAGGTGGCCGCCCTTGATGATGTGGTTGTTCATGACGTAGCCGAGGCGTTCCGGCGTCTTCTTGCGGTCGAGACGGTTCTTCCAGTTCATGAGCGCGGAGAACACCGCCATGTTGGACATCTGACCGGAGATCACGCGGGTTTCGACCTCTTTGCACTCGAAGTAGCGGCGCATCTGGTCGACGAGGAGCTGCTCCACGCGGTCGATGAACTTCGTGCCCTGATAGTAGAACACGTCCGCGTCGTAGAACGACTTGATCTTCTTGTGCTCCGCATAACGGAACGCCGGATCGGACGCGCAGAGAAGCTGAACGGCCTTAGAGGGCGTGTTCTCGGACGGGATCAGGTTGATGCAGAGCTTCTGCCGCCAGTTGTGGTTGTCGATCGCGTCGTAGACGAGGTCGGTCGCCTTCTTCAGCAGATCGCCTTCGGGCGTGAGCTCTTCTTCCTCTTCGGGACGGTAGATGATCGGACGCGCATAGGGCGGAGCGTCGCTTCTGAGATGGCAGGCGGGAACGACTGCTTTCAGGCGCTTGCCGCGGACGTCGACCTCGACCTCGTCGTTGACGAGCACGTCGCTTGCGATGTAGGCAAAGCCGATCGCACGCTTGCCGGCCTCTTCGAGGATCTTGGTCTCAAGGCCTTCGCCCTCGGTCTTGAAGTACGGAACCATCGTGCCGCTGGTGACCCAGCCGATCTGCTCTTCGCCGCGATAGACCGGCATGCCGTGACGCATGACGCCGCGATCGAGAAGCGTGATGGGGCGGATTCTTCTCGGAAGGACCGCCATGACTTCCGGCGAGAAATCGCGCACGCGAAGTCTGCGATAGGCTTCCGCCTGCTTTTCCAAAGGCTTTCTTCCGACGAAGTCGCCCTTTGCCGGGTTGAACGAAACCGCAAACCGCGCCAGCGAGGTTGCGAAGATCGGCATCGGATTGCCCTCGACGTCGGGTCCCATCTCATCGCCGTACAGCGGCAGCGCGCCCTCGAGACGCAGCGTGTCGCGCGCGCCGAGGCCTGCGGGCTTTGCGCCGAGCTCCAAAAGACGATACCACAGCCATGCCGCGTCCTCGGTCTTGACAAAGACCTCGTAGCCCAGCGGTTCGCCGGTGTAGCCGGTCTTTGCGATGCGTGCTTCGTGACCTTCGAGCATCATGGTCGAAAGGGAGTTGCGCATCGGCTCGGTCACGGTCTTGCCGCCGGCGAGCGTCATCAGCATTTCACGGCTCTTCGGGCCTTGCACCGCGATGGATGCATATTCCTTGGAAATGTTGGTGATTGTACAATTGTAGTCCTTGACGATGGGTGCAAAGTGCGCAAGGTCCTTGTCGATGTTCGCCGCGTTGACGACCAGCAGCAGACGGTCCGCTTCAAACCGGTAGAGATACGCGTCGTCGACTGCGCTGCCGTTCTCGTCCGGAATGATGCAGTACTGCGCCTGGTTGACGTCGAGCGCAAGCACGTTGCTCGAAAGCACATGCTGCAAAAACGCCACACGGTCCGGTCCTTCGATCAGAAGGCGTCCCATATGGGACACGTCGAAGAGGCTGCAGCAGCTTCTGGTGTAGAGATGTTCCGCCACAATGCCTTCGGGATACTGAATGGGCATTTCCCATCCGCCGAAGTCCACCATGGTTGCGCCCGCTTTGACATGGATGTCGTAGAGTTGGGTGCGTTTGAGTTCGCTCATGAGAGTCCTCCTTTGTAAAAATGGAATTTGGTCTGCGGCCCCGCCGCAGGGATCTGGATGCGGCCCGGCCGCAAAACATGAAAAAAGACGCAAAGTACCCCCTGTACCTTGCGCCTCCGTTTTTAGCCTGAGAGATTCCCGCAAGCGGAAGCCGTTCGGACGTCTGTTCGCCGTTCCTGCTTCGTGTGCGCTGCGGTTGCACCTTCGGCGTCAAGGGACAAGTCCCTTTCCTTTCCGGAGTCTCGTCCGGGCCCGATCCTTCTGCCTGAGAGTTTTTCGCAATTCCCCTTCGGCGCTGTCAAATGACAGCCTCTCCCGGACCCATCGTTCGAGACGATATTCCGTTTTTGTACCTTCTATACGATACCGCGAAAACAGACGCATTGTCAAGAGGAAAACGCTCGGAAGCGGCAAAAACTTCCTCTTTATCTTTCAACAAATTTACAGGTTGTTCACAGGAGGACAACCGCGCGCGATTGCTTTTCTTTGACCGCTGTGCTAAGATAGTGTAAATAGGTATAGCCTTGTTGTACTATGCACTACGAACCGCCGAAACTGTCGGAAAAGGAGTCGAAATGTATCGGAAATACGGAAAACGCATCTGGGATATCGTATTGTCGGGACTTGTTCTTCCGATCGTTTTGCCGATATTCGGCATCATTTGCCTTTGGATCAAGCTCGATTCCAAAGGACCGGTGTTTTTCAAGCAGACGCGGTTCGGCATTCACCGTACACAGTTTGAAATTCTCAAATTCCGCACGATGCGAATCGACGCGCCGCACGATGTACCGACGCATCTGCTGTCCGATCCGGATCGCTGGATCACCCGCGCAGGCAAGCTGCTCAGAAGAACCAGTCTCGACGAGCTCCCGCAGGTGTTTCAGGTCTTCACCGGAAAGATGTCTCTGGTCGGTCCGCGTCCCGCGCTGTGGAATGAAACGGATCTTGTGGAAGCGCGTGAGGCCGTCGGCGCAAACGACGTGCTGCCGGGATTGACCGGACTTGCGCAGGTCAACGGCCGCGATGAGCTTTCGCGTTCCGAAAAGGTCCGTTATGACGGCGTCTACGCAAGCACCGTTTCTCTCAAAACAGATATCATGGTCCTGTGGAAAACGGTGTCGGTCGTATTCTCCGGGCACGGCATGAGAGAAGGCGCTTCCGACCGAGGGCAGAACGACAAATGAAACGGATTCTGATTCTCGGCGCGCACAGCTATATCGGAACATCGCTCGAAAGACGGCTCTGCTCGCATCCGGAGCGGTTTTCGGCGCAAACGCTGTCTTTGCACGGTGTTGCTTTGGAATCGCTTGATTTTCGCGGAGCAGACGTCATGGTACAAGTTGCTGCCATCGTACATCAGCGCGAGCATGCGTCGATGGCGTCGCTCTATGAGGCGGTCAACCGCGATCTGGCGATCGCCGCGGCAAGGAAGGCAAAGGCGGAAGGCGTGCGGCAGTTTGTGTTTTTCAGCACGGTGAGCGTCTACGGTAAAATCACCGGCACGATTGCAAAGGATACGCCTCTGCATCCGGCCACGCTGTACGGACGGACCAAGCTCGAAGCGGAACGGGCGATCGCCGCGCTCTGCGACGACACGTTTACGGTGACGATCCTGCGCCCGCCGATGGTGATCGGAAACGGCGTAAAAGGCAACTATCATCAGCTGGAGCAATTGATCCGATATCTGCCGTTTTGTCCGGACTTTGAAAACCGGCGCAGCCTTGTGCGGATCGAAACGCTGTGCAGCCGGGTTGCGGAGCTGATCGAGCATCCGCAGGCGGGTATTTTCTTCCCGCAGGAGGCAGAGCCGATCGCTACGCGGGATCTGATCGAGATGCTTGCGAAGCAGCAAGGGCGTACGCTGAAAAGAACGAAATGGTTCAATCCTGCGATCCGGGTTTTCCGCTGTCTGACGCGGACCGGCAAAAAGGCGTTCGGCGATCTTGTGTTTGACGGGCTGTCCGAGCTGCCGCTTTCGACGGTGATCGGGCAGGAGGCGCAGCCATGACCCCGCTCGTCAGCGTCGTCGTACCCGCGTGGCGGTGCGAAAAAACGGTTGCGGACAGCGTGCGTTCCGCGCTTTCGGGGCGCATGCGCGACATTGAAGTGCTCATCGTGGACGACGGCTCGGACGACGCCACGAAGCAAGCGCTCAAAGCGCTTTCCGAGGAGGACGCGCGGGTGCGCGTCATTACGCTTCCCCAAAACAGCGGCGTTGCAAATGCGCGAAACATCGGTGCGCGCGCCTCGCGCGCGAGGTGGATCGCATTTTTGGACAGCGACGATTGCTGGCTGCCGGACAAGCTCGAACGGCAGCTCGCAGAAGCCGCCCGCACCGGATCGGTGTTTCTGTATTGTGCGGCGACGTGCATCGACGCCGACGGCAAACCGACCGGACGCCGGTTCAACGTGCCGGAGCGCATCGCCTATCGGGACGCGCTGTACGGCAACGACATTGTCTGCAGCACGGTGCTGATCGACCGGGCGCTGTTTTTGCGGCATCCGATGGAGCGCAGCGATCTGCATGAGGACTATCTGTGCTGGCTGGCCGTCTTAAAGGACGGCATCGAAGCGACAGGCGTCACCGATCCGCTGATCCTGTATCGGGTCAGCGCCGGTTCGAAGTCGGGCAACAAGCTGCGATCGGCCAGCATGGCGTGGAGAACGTACCGCCATCTGGGCTTCGGGTTCTTCCGCCGGCTTCGCTGCTTCTTGGGATACTGCCTGCACGGCATCAAACGGTACTGGCTATGAAGGAATCGCTGTTACGGAAACTGAAGCGCGTCCGCATCGGAGACGTCGGACATTTCTTTCTGTTTTTGCTGGCGCTGCTGCCGGCTGCGATCTATCGGAAGCGCCGCAGGCATCTGTGGCTGCTCTGCGAATACGCAAGCGAGGCACAGGACAACGGCTTTGCGCTGTTCCGCTATCTTCGCCGGGCGCACCCCGAGGTCGATGCGGTCTACGCGATCCGGCGCGACGCAGACGCCTGTGCGGCGGTCGCAGCCATCGGTCCGACGGTGGCGTACGGAAGCTTCCGGCATTGGGTATACTATCTGGCGGCGGAGGTCAACATCTCAAGCCAGAAGGGCGGCAAGCCGAACGCGCCGGTGTGCTATCTTTTCGAGGTGGTCCTGGGCTGGCTGAAAACCCGGCGCGTGTTTTTGCAGCACGGCGTCATCAAGGACGATCTGCCGTTTCTGCACGAGCCGTACGCAAAGCTCAGCCTGTTCTGCTGCGCCGCGCAGCCGGAATACGAATTCGTGCGCGATACCTTCGGCTACGCGCCCGGCGTGGTGCGGCTTCTGGGGCTGTGCCGCTTCGACGGTCTGATCGGCGCATCGCCCGATCCCGATCTCGTGCTGATTCTGCCGACCTGGCGGATGTGGCTGGAGCGGGACTGTCATTCGGAGGAAGCGTTCAAAAGCAGCGAGTACTTTTGCGGCTGGGACGCGTTTCTGCACGATCCGGCGCTCGACCGGCTGCTTCTAAAGACGGGAAAGCACGCCGTGTTCTGCGTGCATCGCAATGTATCGCGGTTTGAAACCTGCTTTACCTCGTCGAGCAGCCGCGTTTCCGTCAAAAAATGGGACGAGGTTTCCGTGCCGTCGCTGCTGAAGGCCGCGTCGGTTCTGGTGACGGACTTTTCCAGCGTCTATATGGACTTTGCGTTCATGCAGCGTCCGGTCGTCTACTACCAGTTCGACCGCGAGACGTACCGGAAGGGCCATCTGCCCGTCGGATACTTTGACTACGAACGGGACGGCTTCGGCCCGATCGCCGAGACGAGCGCGGACGCGGTCGAAGCGCTGCGCGGCGTCCTGACAAACGGCTGCCGCATGCCGGCGGTCTATCAACAACGTGCGGAACGGTTTTTCCCTCTGCGCGACGCGTGCAGTTCGGAACGAACCTATGAAGCAATCAAGGAGATTTGCAGTCAATGATGAAAAAAGCGATCGAAAGCGTCAAAGGGTGGTTTGCCCAGTTCTTCCGCTACTGGGATCTTCTGGTGCTGCTGGTGCAGCGCGATCTAAAGCTCAAGTATCGCAGGAGCTTCCTCGGCTATATCTGGAGCATCCTGAACCCCCTGCTGTCCATGGCGGTCATGGCCATCGTGTTTTCCACGATGTTCAAGCGCCAGATTGAAAACTTTCCTCTGTACCTGATCTGCGGCAACATTCTGTTTTCCTTCATGCGCGAATCGTCGACCAAGTCCATGACCTCCGTCATCGACAACGCCGCGCTGCTCAAAAAAGCGAATGTGCCGAAATATATCTTTACGCTCTCGCGGGTCACCAGCAGCATGGTCAACTTCGTGCTTTCGCTCGGCGCGCTCATCATCGTCATGATCGCGTCGCGCGTGCCGTTCCGCTGGTCGAATCTTCTGATTATCATCCCGATCCTCGAGCTGTATGTGTTCTGCATCGGTCTCGGCATGTTCCTTGCGGCAGTCACGGTGTACTTCCGCGACATCAAAAACATCTGGAGCGTCGTCACGCTCGCATGGATGTATCTGACCCCGGTCTTCTGGTCGCTGCAAAGCTTCAACGACGACACGATCCAGAACGCGAATCTCGCAATGAGCACGGTCGGGCTGTTTGTGCGGCGGTTCAATCCGATGTACATGTACATCCAGCAGTTCCGCTACTTCATCATGCAGTACAGTCCCTCCTGGGAAGTCCCGACGCCGGAGCTGATCTGGCGCGGCGCGCTGGTTGCAATCATCGTCTTGGCGATCGGCTCGCTGACATTCAACCGAACCAAGAACCATTTCATCCTGTATATCTGAGGGCCTATGGAACAGACGGAAATCAAAACCGCACAGGGAACGCCCTGTATTTGCATCAAGGACGCCTCCGTTCGCTTCAATATGGCGGGCGAGAAGGTGGACAACCTCAAGGAATATTTTGTCAAGCTCGTCAAGCGGGAGCTGCGCTTCAAGGAATTCTATGCGCTGCAGGATATCAACCTGACGATCAACAAGGGGGAATCGTGGGCGCTGATCGGTTCGAACGGCGCCGGCAAGAGCACGCTTCTGAAGCTCATCTGCGGCATCCTTGCGCCGCACAAGGGCAAGGTCAGCGTGACCGGCACGATCGCGCCGATGATCGAGCTCGGCGCGGGCTTCGACCCCAATCTGACGGCAAAGGAAAACATCTACATCAACGGCGCGGTCCTCGGACACAGCCGCAAGTTCATGAAGGAACAGTATGAAAAGATCGTCGAATTCGCCGGTCTCTGGGATTTTATGGACCTGCCGATCAAGAATTATTCCAGCGGCATGCGCGCGCGGCTCGGCTTCTCCGTCGCGACGATCGTCGATCCCGATATTCTGATCGTGGACGAGGTTCTCGCGGTCGGCGACGCGACGTTTCAGGCAAAATGCTACAAACGCATTCGCGAGCTTTTGAGCCACGGCACAACGCTCCTGTTCGTATCGCACGCAAAGGCATCGGTCATCGGGCTTTGCGAGCACGCCGCATGGCTCGACCACGGCAAGATCCGGATGATCGACAGCCCTGCGAATATCTATCCGATCTACGAGGCGGAAATTAGTAAAAAGGGAAAATAAATCACCTGCGCGGACAGCATAGAGGGGAAACACTTTGGAACAGTCAGAACCGATCATCAGCATTGTTGTGCCGGTCTATAACGCCGGAAAATTTTTATGGGACTGCGTCAAATCCATTTGGCGGCAGTCCTTTCAGAACTGGGAAGCGATTCTGGTCGACGACGGTTCTACGGACAGAAGCGTCGGTATCTGCGATCAGATTGCGGCGGAAGAACCGCGTTTTCGCGTCATCCATCAGGAAAACGGCGGCGTGTCGCGCGCGCGAAACGCGGGCATCGAGGCGGCGCGCGGCAAGTATCTGATGTTCATCGACGCGGACGACATGGTGGATCGCAAATACCTTCAAACCATGCTCTCCGCCCTCGAAAAGAACAACGTCGACCTCGCACTGTGCGGATACGAACGGTTTCGCGGGGACTGGACGGAGGAGCACGTCTATTCCCGCTTCTCGACGGTCGTGATGCGCGATATCTCGCAGTTTCTGATGACCTTTACCGAGCCGAAGCTGAATCTGTTCGGCGTTTCCATCTGGGGAAAGCTCTACCGGATGGACATCGTCCGAAAGCATCATCTGCGCTTCGATCCCGAGATCTCCTACGAAGAGGACTGCGATTTCAACGTCCGCTACTATGAGCGGGCCGGTTCGGCCGTCGCGCTCGGCGACATTCTGTATCGCTACCGCCAGTCGGACGAATCCCTTTCCAAGACATACCGCAGGGACACCTTCCGGTTTCTCATCAACGGATTTCGCAAGCGCTGCGCGCTGATGGAGAAAAAGGGACTCGGCGAATACCGCGAGAGCCTTGAATCGATCCTGCTTCTGGTCATCAAATCGATGAGCCTCAAGATTCAGAATTCCGACCTGACGCCGCCGGAGAAGCTTGCGGAATACCGGAACATCACCTCCTTTGCGGAATCGCAGGCCGCCGGCCGCTATCCGAAGGACAAACGGCCGACCTCCGGCGTGACGAGAGCAATCGCGTTTGCGGTCCGTCATAAAAATCCGCGGATGCTGAGCCGCGTCATGCGCGCATGGAAGCTTGCGGACGGTCTGCAGGACCGCATCAACAGCGTCAAGTATCGCATCAAATATCGAAACAAATGGAAAAAGGTCGGTATCATCACCTTCCATTTCCCGTTCAACTGCGGTGCTGCGCTGCAATGCTTCGCGCTCGAGCGCACGCTCGAAGACCTCGGCAACAAGGTGCGGATCATCAACTACTGCCCGTGGTATCATCAAAACCGCTACGCGTCGTACAAGAACCCGTTCTATTACGCCAACAAAAAGCTGCACGAGCCTGCGCCCAACGTCTTTCTCCGCATACAGAACGCGCTCAAAGGCTTCCGCGACACCGTAAAATCGTGGAAGGACGCAAAGGAACGCCTTGTGCGCGAGGAAAAATTCAACGCCTTCCGAAAGGCGCGTCTGCATGAAACGCGGATGTACCGTTCGATCCATTCGCTGCGGCTGTTTCCGCCGCGCTGCGATTTGTATATCGCCGGCAGCGACCAGCTTTGGAACAGCAAGCTGACGGATCTGAAGTTCGATCCCGCCTATTTCCTGAGCTTCGGCAGAAAAAAGACGCAGCGCATCACCTATGCGGTCGGAAGCTACTTCGCCGATCCCTCCGCCGCAAAGCAGGAGATCGCGCCGATGCTCAAGCTGCTTGACGGCGTCTCGCTGCGGGAAACCAAATTTTTGGCCGACGTCCGGCAGGCCGCCGATCCGAAAAAGCGATTCCACATCGACATCGACCCGACGCTGCTTCTGGACGCCTCCGCGTATGAAGCGCTGCTGCCGAAAGAGCCGCTCGAAAAAGATCCGTACATCGTCGTCTATACGATGCCCGGTCCTGCGCAGAAGCAGGTCAACGAAGCGGCAAAGAAGCTTTCCGAAAAGACCGGTCTGCATCTTATCGACGTCAACGGCAACCCGAACGCGGGCAACCGCCAGATCCCCGATCAACGGATCTGCTCTCCCGAAGAGTTTTTGTGGTACTTCAAAAACGCGACCTACGTGGTCACCAACTCGTTCCACGGCACGGTGTTTTCGCTGCAGTTCGAAAAGCGGTTCGCCGCCATTCTGCATAAGGAAACCGGCAATCGCGTTTCGGAGCTTTTGGATCACCTCGGTCTGTCCGCCTTCTATACCGACAAGACCGACGCCGTACCGTCGATCCTCGATCGCGCCGTCAACTGGAAATCCGTAAAATCCAAGCTCGAACCGCTGCGTGAGGAATCGCTGTGCTACCTGCGCTACTGGTGCAACGGCGGCGAACGGCCCGCGTTTGTTGAGAT
>CALFIV010000339.1 GCA_937877295.1 uncultured Clostridia bacterium | reverse complement strand
GAAACGCAGCCGAGCGGCGTGTTTGCTTCGTTTGCGCTCCTGGAAAAGATGGCGGCGTTTACCGGACGCATCGGACGCGAGATCTCGGTGTACCTCTCGCGCAGCGGCGCGGTGGCGGACGTCTCGGTCGGCGACGCGACGACGGTGTCCATGCCGGATATGCGTCTTGTGCGCAACATCGACCGCCTCGCGGGCGTTCGCTGCATTCACACGCATCCGAACGGCAGCGGGTATCTTTCGGACGTCGATCTCGGTACGCTCAACTCCATGCGGCTCGACGCGATGGCGGCGGTCGGCGTGCGTGAAGGACAGCCGACTTCGGTCTATGTGGCGTTCGTCGGCGAGATGGAGGGCGAGGAACGCAAGCCTTTGATCTACGGACCGATGCGGGCGGACCGTCTGCCGCAGGACGCGCTTTTGAACGCTTTGATCGAAGCCGACAACCGTCTGAAAGCGCCGGCCTATGCGGTGACGGCGGCAGAACCGGAGCGTGCGGTGCTCGTGGGGATCGACAACGACGACGGCTATGATACGCTCGAAGAGCTCAGAGCGCTTGCCGACACGGCAGGCGTCAACGTCGTACACATCGAACGCCAGCGGAAACGTCCGATCGACAACGGCACATACATCGGCTCGGGCAAGGCGGACGAGCTGCGTCTGATCGGCAGCGCCACGGAAGCGGACGTCTTTATCTTCGATGACGAGCTGACCGCGATCCAGATCCGGAATCTTGAAAGCATATTAGGCGCGCCGGTCATCGACCGCACGATGCTGATCCTCGATATCTTCGCAACCCGCGCCACCACGCGAGAGGGCAAGCTGCAGGTGGAGCTTTCCCAGCTCAAGTACCGTCTGCCGAGACTGCTCAGCGTGGGCGTCGCTATGTCGCGGCAGGGCGCAAGCGGCGTCGGCATGCGCGGTCCGGGTGAGAAAAAGCTCGAGATCGACCGCCGCCGCATCCGTCGGCGCATTTACGAGCTTGAGCAGGAGCTCAAGGAGGTCGAGAAGCAGCGCAGCGTCCGCCGCACGGTGCGCGAAAAGAGCGAAACGCCGATCGTCGCGCTGGTCGGTTATACGAACGCCGGCAAGAGCACGCTGCTGAACGTGCTGTCCGAAAGCGACGTGCTGGCCGAGGATAAGCTGTTCGCGACGCTCGATCCGGTTGTGCGCGGCGTCACGCTGCCGAACGGCACGCCGTGCCTGCTGTCCGATACGGTCGGCTTCATCAATAAGCTTCCGCACGAGCTTGTGCAGGCGTTCCGTTCCACCCTGGAAGAAGTCAAAAACGCCGATCTGATCCTGCATGTCGTGGACGCGAGTTGTCCGTATTACGATGTCCAGATGCGCGTGACCGAGCAGGTCTTGGAATCGCTCGGCGCTGCGGACACGCCGTGCATCGAGGTGTACAACAAATGCGATCTCGAAACCGCAATCCCGCGGGAACGCGAACGCGCCGTCTCCATCAGCGCGGCGACCGGCAAGGGGATCGATACGCTGCTCGAATGGATTGAAACGGAGCTTAACCGCACGCAGCAGCGCGTGGAGCTTGTCATTCCGTACGAAAAATACAACGCGATCCGCGTGCTTCATGAGATTGGAACGGTTCTGTCGGAGACACACGAATCCGACGGAACGCATATCGTGGCAATGCTGGAGGAAAGCAAGCTGTATCGCCTGAAAAACGCGCTTTCCGACGGTGAATAAGCAATCGTTTACAACCATATTACAATTCTGTTGCGAATCCGCGTGAAACGTGCCTTTTCAAGCCACGCAAAGTGTGGTATACTGTATCGATAGGAGATTGTCATGAAACGGATATGCACACTTCTTTTGGCGGCGATCCTGCTGTGCACGGCGATTCCGCTCGCAGCGGCTACCGCCGAAACCGAAACGGCTTTTGACGCAGATCATGTTCTGATCTACAATCCTTTGCCGTATGCCAAAAACGCGAATGAGCTGAATACCGGTACGATCGTGCGGGACGAGCCCGAGGCGGCTGACGGCATTGCGCCGTACCGGTCCGGCATGCACCGAACCGGCAAGGACCGCTCCGTCAAATCCGGAACGGACGATACGCGCGCGTTCTGGGTCTGCACCGATCTGAATACATACCAATACGACAGATTGACTTTCCGGCTTGCCGCACAGAGCGAGCATTGCAGCATCTGGGCTTTGCCGGGCGATACCGTTGCGTTCTCCGGGGAACAGATTCAGAACATGGTCGAGCAGTTCGAATCGGTCATCTGGCCGACCGACGTCGGCACGTTCGGACCGATCCGCGATCTCGGCGGCGACGGAAGGCTGCATATTATAACTTATGCGATGAACAGCCTGTCGGTCTGCGGCTTTTTCGATTCCTACGATCTGTACACCGCAGAGGAGATCGCCGTCATCGATCCGGATGACGCCGAAAGCTACAACTGTCTGCCGATCATCAATGTCAACACGCGCATGGCGGAGGACGAAACAACCGTACTCTGCACACTGGCGCATGAGTTTCAGCATCTGATCCTGCGCAGCGCGGTGCTGGCGTCGCCCGCAAATGCGGAGCGGCTCGGCAAGGAAACGAGCGTCGGCGTCTGGCTGAACGAGGGCTTTTCAATGGCGGCGGAGGAGCTGTGCTATCCCGGTGCGGTGGAGAAGCAGGGGTATCTGAAGGCATACGGTCGTTCCGACAAGGTGCGGTACGGAATGAGCTATCAGAACTTTGACGCCACGTCGAGCGACGTCGGCGCATACGGACAGTCGTTCCTGTTTGTACAGTATCTGAAAGCACAATGCGGCGACGGCGTGTTTGCGGCGGTTTTGGAGCATTGGCGCACAGCGGCCGATCCGGCCGCGCTTTCGGAGGCGCAGGCCTTG
>CALFIV010000338.1 GCA_937877295.1 uncultured Clostridia bacterium | reverse complement strand
TTTGCGGTATTGATATTCGCGCGCTGCTTGCCGGCGCAGCATATATGGATGAACTCACGCAAAATGATCATGTGTTTGAGAATCCGGCATATCTGATGGCAGCGCTGCAGGTTGCGGCGATGAAGCGCGGCGCAAACATTCATGTTCTGATGCCGTATGCGGATTCGCTCAAATACATATCGGACTGGTACGCGCAGCTGTGGGCAGAATCGCTCGGAAAACGCGTCGGAAATGACGGCAGCACAATCCATGCCGGTCAGACGCCGGTCAAATCGCTCGGCGTGACTGATCAGCATTCTCAGGTCCAGCTGTACACCGAAGGTCCGTTTGATAAGGTTGTGACGTTCCTGTCCGTTGACAACTACCGCAGAACCATGCCGATTCCGGACGGGTATCTCGATATTCCGGACGTATCGTTCCTTTGCGGACACACGCAGAATGAGCTGATCGCGGCAGAAGAGACGGCTACCGAATATGCAGTCATGAAGAGCGGACATATGAATTATGCGATTCGTATGCCCGAAGTGAACGCGTTCACCGTCGGCGAGCTTTTATACATGTTCGAAGTCATGACTGCGTTTGCAGGCGAATTGCTTGCGCTGAACGCATTCGATCAACCCGGCGTGGAAGAAGGCAAGAAAGCAACGTATGCGTTGCTCGGAAAGCCCGGATTCGATGAGAAGAAGGCGGAGCTCGACGCTGCGCCCGCAAAACTGCAAAAATACATCATTCGATGAGCAATCGCACCGTCAGAACCAAGACGCCTTATCGGGTCGATATCTTTACGATCGTATTGGTAACGGCCTTGGTTCTGTTCGGTCTTGTTACGCTTCTGAATGTGCTTTCCGATCCGTTTGACGGAACGGAAACAACCTTTCAGGCATTTTATGCCAGACTGAATTTTCAGTTTTTTTCCCGTCAAGTCGCAAATATCCTCATTTCGCTTGCGGCGCTGATTCCGCTTGCGATCTTTGATTATGACAAGTATAAACCTTTTACGAAAGCAGGGTATATCATATGCCTGATTCTGCTGTTTCTACTTGTAGTCGCCGGTGAAAATACACGCGGCGCACTCGGATGGTACAAACTCGGAACGCGCGCGTTTCAGCCGTCTGAGATCACAAAGGTCGTGCTGATCATCGTACTCGCAAAAGAAGCAGCTGATATTTACGATCGGCGCGGCCCGATCACGAAGCTCACAGATTTTCTTCGACTGTTCCTGTATTTCTTCATTCCGTTTCTTTTGGTCATGCTGCAGAATGATTTCGGAACTGCAATGGTTATGCTGATTATCTTCGGCGGCATTCTGTTTTGTGTTCGCGTGCGCTGGAGATACGTCATTCTCGGTCTCCTTGCGCTCGGCGTCGGCGGCATCGTCAGCTGGATCGCGCTTTTGACGGACGTGCAAAAGGAGCGCATCCGCGTCTTCCTCGATCCGACCCGAAATCACGAAGGATCCGGCATGAATGTTTTACATGCAAAACAGTTGATCGGCAGCGGCGGATTTTGGGGAAAGGGGTATTTTACAAAAGGAACTCTGACGCAGACCGGATATGTGCCGATCCGTCATTCGGATTTCATTTTCTCAGGCATCGGAGAAGGCGTCGGCTTTTTCGGCGCAATGATGCTGATCATCGTATTCTTTTTGCTGCTGTTTCATTGGCTGCATACCGCGCTGACGGCACGAGATACGTACGGACGCTGTCTTGTGGTGGGCTGCACGGTCATGCTAGCAGCGCATATTTTTGAGAATGTTGCGATGAATCTTGGCGCGATGCCCGTGACAGGCATTCCGTTGCCGTTTATCAGCTATGGCGGATCAAACATACTGGCGTCGTTTGCCTGTGTGGGAATCGCGATGAGCGTATATGCGCGCGCTGCGGGAAGACGACAGTTATGACAACGATTTCAAAAATGCGAATCCATGACAGGACGAATGCTGCGGCACTCTGGCGCAGCATTTTCGGCGATTCTGAAGCATTCACAAGCTGGTTTTTTGCGGAACGCTTCTGTCCGGAGTATTCCTTTGCGGCGTATGATGAAGGCCGAATCGTTGCAATGACACTCGGCAGACCGACGCAGATTCTCGTCGAAGGCAAGCAACAGAAGGCGCTTTTGATCTCCGGCGTTTCCACACTTCCGGAATACCGCGGACAGGGACTCATGCATTGCTTGGTTAGAACGCAGGTTCGCTGCGCACAGCGTGACGGCTTTTCCTGCTGTTATCTGCATCCGGTCTCCGAAACGCTCTATGCAAAACTCGGTTTTCAAAACGGTACAGACGCGCTTTTGATCCGTTCCGATACGGATCGGGTGCATTCCAACCTGATCGTTCGTGAAGAGTCGCATCTTGCCGCGATGCAATCGATCTATGATGTGTTATTGCCGACACACGACGGCATGCAGCTGCGAGATGAAAAGGAATTTGCCTTGCTTTTGCAGGACTACGCATGCGACGGTTCACATACGCTGACCGCTTATCAAAAGAATTGTCCGGTCGGCTATTTGATCTATCTCGACGATGCAACCGTTGCAGAGCTATTGGCACTTACCAAAGAAGCATATGAATTGCTTTTGGACGAAACCGCCAGACGTGTCGGAAAGCCGCTGACAGCGATTGTGCCGACCGATTGCGGCGTTACGGGAGAACGCGTTTACAGCATGCAGTATCTTGTTTTTGATGATGCGTTTCGATTGCCGCTGAAAAACGGCTTTTGCCGTCTCGCATATTAAGTCCTTTTGCATATCCTCCGGATCGGCCGCATATTTTGTGGCAAAGGTTCGGAGGATTTTTGGGATGCAAGTAATTGTGATCAATAAAAAAACATGGATTGCGGCGCTCGTATGCATTGCGCTGGTTGTGGCTGCGGTTGCCGCGTATTTCATCATGCGGGATCGGGAAGCAGAACAAACAGAACCGACGATGGCAGTTGTGGACGCGTATGAATTAAACTCCATTCCAGTGACATCCCGTCTTGTGCCGGTCTATCGTGTACAGCGAGCAGATCATGCAATCGCTTTGACGATTGACGCTGCATGGAATGCGGATAAAACCAAATTTATCTTAGATACCCTCGATCAATACGGGATCAAAGCGACGTTCTTTTTGTGCGGTGTATGGGTAAAGGCATATCCGGATATGGTCAAAGAGATCTCCGCCCGTGGGCACGAGATTGGGAATCATTCGTGGACACATCCGCACATGAATCGCATTTCCGCGGATGAGATCCGAAAAGAATTGAATGAACTGGATGAGCAGGTCACGTCTCTGACCGGCAAACATTGCACACTTTTCCGTGCGCCATTCGGTGAATACAACGATACGGTCGTATCGACTGTTCGCGATATGGGATATGAGATCGTTCAATGGAATCTGGATACCGTCGACTGGAAGGAAGGCCGTAGCGCCGATACAATCTTGAACGCAGTGCTTCCCAAGCTTTCGGACGGCAGCATCATACTGTCGCATAACAACGGATTTGAGATCGAGACCTATCTGCCGAAACTGATCGAACAGGCACAAGCGCAAGGCTATCAGTTTGTTACAATTTCCGAACTGCTTCCGCAAGGCGAACGCAAGGTGGACAACAACGGCGTTTGTACCGGATCATAAACCGCGATAAATTCAAAAAAGCACTTCGTAATGAAGTGCTATTTCGTGGCGCGGAAAGTGGGATTTGAACCCACGCACGGCTTCAGACCGTCTACTCCC
>CALFIV010000337.1 GCA_937877295.1 uncultured Clostridia bacterium | reverse complement strand
CGTTATTTCTTTTACAACGGCGGAAACGACTCCATGGACACCTGCAACAAGATCAGCAAATATTTGCAGCATGTCGGTTATGACTGCCGCGTCATGGGTGTACCGAAGACAATTGACAACGATTTGTACGGTACGGACCACTGCCCCGGCTTTCCGTCTGCAGCGCGCTACATCATCAGCACCTGCATGGAGCTCTATCTTGACGCGCGAGTATATGATACGCCGATGATTTGCATCGTCGAAATCATGGGACGTCACGCCGGTTGGCTTGCAGCGAGCGCAGCCGCCGCAACATATACAGGTTTCGGTCCTGATCTGATCTATCTTCCGGAAACCGACTTCGATGTTGACAATTTCATTGCCGACGTCAAGGAAGTTTATGAAGACAACGGCGGAAAGGTTTTTGTCGCAGTTTCCGAAGGTATTCACGACAAAACCGGCAAGCTCATCTCAGAATACGGCAACACCGACGAAAAGGTAGACTCTTTCGGCCACAAGCAGCTCGGCGGTCTTGCACAAACGCTTGTAAGCATTCTGAAAGACCATTTTCACGGCACAAAAATCCGCGGTATAGAATTCTCTCTCTTGCAGCGCTGTGCGTCCCACGCGGCTTCTCAGACCGATATTTCTGAATCTTACGAAGCCGGACGAATCGCTGTAGAGTATGCGGTACACGGTATCACCGATAAGATGGTCGGTTTCCGCCGCAAGACGGATGAAGACGGCAACTACAAATGCGAAATCAAACTGATCGATCTGGACGCCTGTGCAAACACGGAAAAGAAAGTCCCGCTTGAATGGATCAACGCTGCCGGAAACGGTTTGAGAAAACCGTATATCGACTATCTGCTTCCGCTCATTCAGGGCGATCCGAAGATTCCGCTGCAGAACGGTCTTCCCCGCTTTGCAAATCTAAAAAAGATCAAAGCAAAGCCTCCGCGCAAGAAGTAACTTCAGACGTTACATTTCCCAAACTTTTGATACCAACCAATTGAAAATAGGGCGCATTGAAGCGTCCTATTTTTTCTTTCCATGAATACATATCTATTTGTATACAACATATGTCCTGACTACAAGTTCTTACCTCCTGCATTGATTTGTCGAATTGATAACATAATGATAACAACTCTGATACGTTTCTGTTGCATTTCTATGATAAAATGTGAAAAAACAACGCAGAGGAATCTATGAAAAACAGAATTTTGGTTGTTGAGGACGATATCCCGATTGCAGAAGCGATTGAATTGAACCTATCGCTTTCCGAATATGATTGCAAAATGTATCATGATGGCAAGGAAGCTGCTGACGCGTTGGAAAAAGATCATTCGTATGACCTTGCATTGCTTGACGTCATGCTTCCGGGTCTCGATGGCTTTTCATTGATGGAATACATGGAACGTTACAACATTCCCGTTCTGTATTTGACCGCAAAGGTAGATCTGCATTCGAAGGTCAAGGGACTGCGGCTTGGTGCAGAAGATTACATTGTAAAACCGTTTGAAATGCTGGAGCTTCTTGTTCGGATCGAAAAGATTTTGGCAAGAACGGGCAAGCTGCATACCATTCTTCGTTACCGAAACATTACAGTCGATACACAGAAACGCATTGTCACAAAATCCGGTCTCCCCATTCCCATGCAGCCATTGGAATTTGATCTTCTCGTGAAGTTGATTCGGTTTAAAAACTGCACGCTTACCCGTGATCGACTTTTGAATGAAATTTGGGGATTTGATTTTGCCGGCGGCACGCGCACGGTCGATATTCACATCACACACCTGCGTAAGAAGCTTTACCTGCAGGATGCAATTGTGACCGTCATGAAGCTCGGATACCGTTTGGAGGACTGAATGCGTCTGAAAACTCGAATCCTTTTGATTGCATGTGCGCTTCTGATCTCTGCTGTTGCTATTTGCTGCTTATTGATTTTACGCAATGTAAACGAGCAAATGCGTACAGAAGCCTTACAAAAGGCAACGTCTGACTTTCGGAACGTGCAACAGACTGTCACACGGTTTGATTCCTTGCATCAAGACCAGATGATCGATGACGCCTATTTCCTCTATCTTGTCAGATCGACCGAATTTGCAAGGGAATTGACGTTGAAAAACGATGAACGCTACCTACTCAATGACTGCGGATTTTCTCCGGAATCTTATCTGATTGACAGCGAATCAGCTGAGGATGGCGTTGCTTCCTGCTTTTGTCGCGTCTTTGGTAAGCTATATTTGCTGATCGGACAGAGATATAAAAAGGAAACGACTACATATTCGGTTTGTATCGTTCGAAATCTATCCGAACTCGATTCCATTATGCGCACGCTTGCACTGCGTTGTATCGTAATCGCCGCGCTCATGCCGCTGGTGTTCTTAATTCTTCTCTATTTATTTGTATCGCTTTCTTTACAGCCGATTCGTCAAATGCAAATGAACGCAAGAGCGATCGCCTCAGGCGATTACAGCGCACGAATAGCCGTCAAACGCAAGGACGAAATCGGTTTGCTTGCAGATGACTTCAATACGATGGCACAAGCTGTTGACAGCAGTATTGCGGCGCTGACCGAACAGAACCTTCGAAAACAACAATTTATCAACGATTTGAGTCACGAAATGAAAACGCCCGTCACGTCGCTTCTGATCAACAGCGAAACGCTGATGACGCGCAGCGTAACTGATTCAGAAGCGCAGCATGCATTGTATCGAATCCATGAGCAATCAAAATGGATCGAATGTCTTTCTCAAAAGCTGATGACGCTTATCCTCCTGCAGGATAAGATTACATTGATTCCGCACACCGTTTTTGATTTGTTTGAAGCAGTCGAAGAACGCATTCAGGATTCGCTGCAACGCGCAAAAATTAAAATGATCATACAATCCGATCAATCGGTCTATTCGATGGATTTTGATCTCATGCAATCTGCTCTTGTGAACTTGATTGAAAATGCAATAAAAGCTTCTCAGGAAAACAGTACAATCGAGATGAAAGCACAGGAGAATGTGATTGTTGTACGTGATCATGGCTGTGGAATACCGAAAGAGGAGATCTCTCGCATAACCGAACCGTTTTATATGGTAGACCGATCACGTTCAAAAAAGTTTGGCGGCAGCGGACTTGGATTGGCACTTGTGCAGCGAATCGCCGAACTGCATCATGCAGAACTGCAGATCGAAAGTGAAGTAGATGTTGGCACTTCAATCTTTTTCCGCTTTTATGACACAGTTTAATAACAGGTTGATAACAGATTGGAAACGACATTTTGAAAGCGATACGGTATCCTGTTATCAAACAAATCAGGAGGTTAACCTATGAAAATAATTCGATGGTTATGTGTATTTACTATGTGTATTCTGCTTGCAGCTTGTGTTCCGACGCCGGACGAACCGATCGTGGTGCATAAGGATACGGAACGACTGGTCGAAACCGTTGTAAATCAGAATACGGAATCGACTTCATCCGGCGATCTTGCGTCCGTTGATCCCGGGTTTGTCAAGTCCGACAAACACTATACCTATGATTACAAAAACGAAAACGGACGTCTGACCATCCATGCCGACGCGGACGTATATCTGCCTGCGCGCGGCGCAATCTCGATGGCAAGGATCAAGCAGGTGAATTTTACAGACGAGTTCATGAAGAAGGCATTCGACATTCATTTTCACGGGCAAGCAGCTTATGTACCGAATATGCAGACATACGTTCCGTCCAAAAAAGAAATCGCGCAGGATATTGCGTATTATCAGGAGCTGGTCGACACCGAACGCACGGACGAAAAGCTTATAGATGAAGACGAAGCGCTGGCATATATCGAAGAATTGAAGGAGCAGTTCAAGACCGCGCCGGAAGAGTCATACTTTATCGACCAGCCGATTGCCGATGGTTCCGTCGTCACAAAGGAAGTCTTTAACGGCATCGACACCAACGTCTCAAAAGAAATGTCAGCATATAACGACTCCGGCTCATTGCAGATAACAAGTATTTTTGCAAAAGGCGGAATGCCTTTGTACGGATTTTATAACTATACGAAAGGAACGTCGGACACATGGATCGGTTACAGCTGCTCCGAAGAAGGGTACACCCTGTCGGGCTGGTATCAGCCGTGCACGAGCTATAAGGTTCTTACTGACGATGACGCATGCGTTTACGAACAAGCCTTCTCTCCTGCTGACGCCGTTTCGCAATGCAAAGCATATATGGACGCGCTCGGTGTAACCGATATCCTTCCGTTGCAGGAGTGCGATGCGTATATTGCAAAAGACGAGGATCAGGTGAAAGTGCTGTATCAGATCAACTTTATTCGGACAGCCGCGGGCTCCCCCACCGCTTATGTTCCCATGATTCAGGCAGAAACCGGATATGATAAGTATGAAATCCCGTGGTCCTATGAATCCATCGAGTTCTTTATAGACGATACCGGAATTCGGAGCTGTCGATGGCACGAAAGGGTTGAACCGACTGAGATCATATCCACGGACGTGCAGACGATTTCATACGAAGATGCAATCCGCATATTTGAAAACATGTGCAAGATCACATACGAGTCAAGAAGCAAATCCGGAGAAAGTATCATAT
>CALFIV010000336.1 GCA_937877295.1 uncultured Clostridia bacterium | reverse complement strand
GAACCATAGATAGGAGAGCTTGGGCTCGTGCCGCATAACCATAATGTATCTCAAAGGAAGCCGTCGAAGGCGCGGCCGGCGAAACGCAGTCCGATATGCTGAAGCTTTTGGGCTGTTCGTCGATTGAGGAGCTGCGCGGCGTATGCGGCGCGATGCTCGAAACGCTGTCGGTCCATACGGAGGACAGCTCGCTCGAGATCGCCGATTCCATCTGGATGGCGGACCGCGGCGACGCGCTGACCTTCCGAGCGGACTATCGGAAGACGCTTGCCGACGTCTACCGCTCCGAAGCAAACACCGTCCGTTTCGGCACGCAGGAAGCGTCCGAGCAGATCGTCAACTGGATCAAAGCGCATACACACGACAAGATCTCGCTGTCGCCGGACGCGATGGATTTCTCCCCCGACACCGTCGCCTTGCTGATCAACACGATCTATCTGAAGGACGCGTGGCGCGACGAATTCTACGAGGGCGCGACCGAATCCGGCACGTTCCGCGGCTTGGACGGCGAACAGACCGTCGATTATATGCACCGCTATGACAGCAATTCCGCGATCGTGCAGGGCGAAGGCTTCCTGCGCTACACGCTGCCGCTGCTGCGCGTCGGACGCATGGTGCTTGTGCTGCCGGACGAGAACATTTCGCTCTCCGAACTTCTCGGCACATCCGAAAAGCTGCACGCGCTGCTGCAGGACGGCGTATCGGTCGAGGCGCATGTGGACGTGAAGCTGCCGAAATTCAAGTTTGAGGATCAGATCGATCTGAACGGTACGCTCCAAGCGCTCGGCATGGGACGCGCGTTCGATCCGAACCAGGCCGAGTTTTCCGGAATGTGCGAAAACAAAAATGATATCTTTATCTCGGAAGTGCTGCAGGGCTCGTACATCGGCGTCGATGAAAAGGGCGTGGAAGCGGCGGCGTATACGCTGGTCGCCATGCCCGACGGTATGGCGATGCCGCGCGAGCTTCCGGAGATCGCATTCCACCTCGATCGCCCGTTCCTCTTTGCCATCGAAAGCTTTGACGGCACGGTGCTGTTCATAGGCACGGTGACCGCGCCGACCCCGGCAAGCTGAGCCTTCCTGATCGCTTCCCTGCCCTTGCCCCCTCATCGGCCGGGACGTGTGCAAAAAGGAACCGCAGAATCTCTGCGGTTCCTTTGATTCTCCCGCTTTACCGATCCCGATAGAGCGCGACAAGGTTTTTGAGCACCTCGACCGAAAGATCCATGCCTTCGACGGTGATGTGCTCGTACGGGCCGTGGAACGCATAGCCGCCCGTGCCGAGGTTCGGACACGGCAGGCCCATAAAGGAAAGCCTTGCGCCGTCCGTGCCGCCGCGGATCGGCTGTACGCGGGGCTTCACGCCCGCCAGCTCCATCGCCTTCTCGGCGTTCTCGATCAGATGCATGCACGGCTCGATCTTTTCCTTCATGTTGCGGTACTGATCGCGGATCGTCAACTCCGCCGTGCCTTCACCGTACGTCGCGTTGATCGCGGCGGCAATGCGCTCAAGCGTCGCCTTGCGGCTCTGGAAGCTCGCCCAGTCGTGATCGCGGATGATATACGCAAGCTTTACCGCCTCCGTCGTGCCGTCGAGCTTGGTGAGATGCCAGAAGCCCTGATAGCCCTCGGTGTCGCGCGGAGTCTGACCTTTGGGCAGCATGCCGTTGATCTCGCAGGCGACCGCCAAAGCGTTGATCATCTTGTCCTTTGCCTCGCCCGGATGCACGTTGAACCCGCGGATCGCAAACACCGCCTCGGCCGCATTGAAGTTTTCATACTCGAGCTCGCCCTCCGCGCCGCCGTCGCAGGTATAGGCAAAGTCCGCGCCAAAGCGCGCGACGTCAAAGTGGTCCGCGCCGCTGCCGACCTCCTCGTCCGGCGTGAAGCACACGGAGAGCTTGCCGTGCGGAATCTTCTCCTGGATAAGCCATTCAAGCAGCGTGACGATCTCCGCAATGCCCGCCTTGTCGTCAGCGCCCAACAGCGTCGTGCCGTCGGTGACGATCAGCGTGCGGCCTTTGAGCGATCTGAGATGCGGGAAGTCTGCGCCGGTCAACGTCCGTCCGCTTGTGCCGAGCGCAACGTCCTTGCCGTCATACTGTTCGATGATGCGCGGATGCACGTTCTCGCCGCAGAAATCCGGCGCGGTGTCCATGTGCGCGATAAAACCGAGTTTCGCTGCATGCTCGTACCCTTCGGTGGCGGGCAGCGTCGCGTAGACGTAGCACAGATCGTCGACCTCTGCGTCCAAAACGCCCAGACCGTGCAGTTCCTCGACCAGCAGGTTCGCCAGATCGAACTGGCGCTTGCTTGTCGGGACGGTCGTGCTCTCCTCGTCGCTGGTCGTATAGACCGTGACATACTTCAGCAGTCGTTCGTAAGCTTTCATTCGATTCCTCCGTTATTTTCTGATCCCCATAACCTTCACGGTGAACCGGCGCGAACGCGGTCCGTCAAACTCCGTGAAATACACCGCCTGCCATTTGCCCAGCACCGGCTCGCCGTCGTCGATCATGATCGTGACGCTGCTGCCGATGACGCTGGCCTTGAGGTGCGCCGCACTGTTGCCTTCGGCATGGCGGAACTCCGCGCGGTCGGGATACGTCTTGTTCAGCGCGAGCAGCAGATCGTTCTTCACATCGGGATCGGTGTTCTCATTGATGGTCACGCCTGCGGTGGTGTGCGGACAGTAGACGGTCATCATTCCGTCGAACACGCCGCTTTGACGGCATGCGTCCCGCACCTGTTCGGTAATGTCGATAAAGCCTTCCTTGGGGGTCTCTAAACGGTATTCATACAGCATGATTCCCGCCTCCTTTTCTGCATTCTATTGTACCATTCCCACACGAAAAAGCAAGCGGAAAAACGGACGGCCGAAGCCGTCCGCAAGGTTGGTCGATTACAGGGAATGCATCCAGTTTGCGATCGCTTCGCCGCCACCGGTCAGCACGGCGACGAGGCACAGGATCAAAAACAGGATCACGCACAGGATCAGCCCGCACCAATAGGCGCGCGCGAAGTTGCGGCGGTTGATGTTGCTCTTTTTGAACGTATAGATGAGCAGAAAGATGAATCCGATGACCGGGATCGAGAACAGGATCGAATACCCGAAATAGGCCCACGGGCTCAACGGACGGAACTGCGCCGGCAGATTGGCCTCGGTGATCGGCGTCTGCTGTATGATGACCTGTGGCTGTACCGGCTCCTGCTTCGGGGGCTGCGCCTGCTCCTGCTTCGGCTTCTGCACGGGCGGGACTTTGGTCTCGGACCGATCGATCTTTGCGCCGCAATTGTTGCAGAATTTGGTTCCTTCGGCGACTTCTTTTCCGCAATCGGGACAAAACATGCTTTTTTCCTCCTCTGTGATGGCTGCCGCGAAACGCAGCGCTTCTTGTCATATATTATTATATAGAAGGGCTCGCCGTCTGTCAATGTGCTTTGCGCCCGTGTATCCGTCGAAAATCTTTACGAATGAAAAGATTTTTGTTGAATCTTGCCGAACGGCATGGTACAATGAGCAGGTAAGGATCGGCGAAGGGGTGCGCGTCTGCACGTCTCTTCCCGTTATGTAGGGGGTATTATGATTTCGGAAACGTTTCGCGTCTGCTATGACCGGCTCTGGGACATGCTGCGCACACGGAAAATGAAAAAGAAGGATCTGCAGTCGATCACGCATCTGAGCTCGGCTGTGATCGCAAAGCTCGGCAAGGGAATGCCGGTGCACATGAATACGCTCCTGAAGATCTGCGAAGTGCTGCATTGCACGCTGGACGACATCGTGGACATTTCCGCCATCCTGTCGCCTGCGGCGGATCGGAGCGTCACGCAATGAATACGATGCATTTGAACGGCGCGCTCTATGCGCGCATGCTGACGAGCGGTGCGGATCATCTGAGCTGCTACCGCAAGGAAGTCAACGATCTCAACGTTTTCCCGATTCCCGACGGCGATACCGGCGACAACATGCTTGCCACGGCATATTCCGGCGCAGACGCGACGGACAGCGAAACGGACGCCGCGCTTTCGGACGTGGCGGACCGCGGCGCGCACGGCATGCTGCTCGGCGCGCGTGGCAATTCGGGCGTCATTCTGTCGCGCATTTTTTCCGGTCTGAAACGCGGCTTTGCGGGCGTGACCGAGGCGGATCTCGGCGACGTAGCGCGGGCGATGACCTACGCGGTCGAGGAAGCCTATCGTGCTGTGCCCGAGCCTGTGGAGGGCACGATCCTCACCGTCTTTGCCGACAGTGTCCGTTACGCCAACGCGCGCATCGGCGACGGAGCGTCGCTGGAAAGCTATTTCGGCGATCTCGTAGACGAAATGCAGCGCGCGCTGCTGCGCACTCCGGATCTGTTGCCGGTGCTGCGTGAGGCAGGCGTGGTGGATTCCGGCGGCGCAGGGCTTCTGTATCTCTTCGAAGGCATGCGGCGCGTCCTGTCCGGCGAGACCGTGGAACGCGCAGAGACGCATGAACAGGCCAAGAAAGCGGACCTCTCGCTGTTCGACGAAAACAGCGAGCTCACATTTGGCTACTGCACCGAGTTTCTGCTGCGCTTACAACGGATCAAGGGCGATCCGGAGGCCTTCGACCTCGACGACTTCATCCGCTATCTCAACACCGTCGGCAATTCCGTTGTGGCGTTCCGCGAGGGCTCGATTCTGAAGGTGCATGTACACACGATGCGTCCCGGCGATATTTTGAACCGCTGCCAGCGCTACGGCGAGTTTTTGACGCTCAAGGTGGAAAATATGTCGCTGCAGCACAACGAAACCGAGCTTTCGACCGTGGCGGCCAAGATTCCCAAATCGCGCAAAAAGGCCGGCATCGTGGCCGTCGCATCCGGTGAAGGACTCCGCGAGCTGTTCCGTTCGCTCGGCGCGGATGAAGTCATCGACGGCGGGCAGAGCATGAATCCGAGCGCAGCGCAGTTTGTGGACGCGTTTGAGCGCATCAACGCCGAAACCGTCTACGTCTTCCCGAACAACAGCAATGTGCTGATGACCGCCGAGCAGGCGCGCGATCTGTATCCGTCCTCGGACGTACGCGTGCTGCATTCGCGCACGGTCGGCGAGGGCTATGCCGCGCTTTCGATGATGGACGCCGACGCCGAGCCGGACGACCTCGTCAACGATCTCGAGGACGTTATCCAAAGCGTCGTCACCGGTTTTGTCTCCCGCGCAAGCCGCAGCGCCGAAAAGAACGGCGTGCATGTGCGTGAAGGCGATTTCATCGGCTTCATCGGCAATACGATCTACATCAACGACTGTGACGCCAACGATACGGCATTGCAGCTTTCCGAAGAAATGCACGCGGGCGAATGCGGCGTACTGCTGTTGCTCGCCGGGTGCGACGCCATACCCGAGGAGACGGAGCGTCTCGAAGCGGCGCTTTCCAAACGGTATCCCAAAACCGAGGTCATCCGCATCGACGGCGGACAGCCTGTACACCATTATATTTTAGTAGGAGAGTAAAACCATGCTGACATTGTTTACCGACACCGACACCGACATCACCCCGGAGGTGGCCAAGGAATACGGCTATCATCTGATCTCCATGCCCTATTCCATAGACGCAAAGACGGTCTGGCCGTATGAGGACTACGACGTCTTTGACTCACACGCGTTCTATCAGAGTTTGCGCGACGGCGTGCTGCCCACCACCGGCGGCATCTCTGCAGAGCGGTATCTGAACTATTTCCGCCCCGAATTCGAGCAGGGCAACGATATCCTCTACGTGCATTTTTCCGCGGCGATGACGGTCACGTTCCGCGCCATGGACGAAGCGGTCGCCCAGCTTCTGCAGGAGTTTCCGGAACGCAAATTCTATGCGATTGACACCAAGGGCATCACGATCGTCAGCTACAACCTCGTGCGCACGATCGGCGACCTGTACAGGCAGGGCAAGACCGCCGAGGAGCTGGTCGAATGGGCAAAGACTGAGGTCGATCACTACGCGCAGTACTTCTTTGCGGACGATCTCAAGTTCTTCAAGCGCAGCGGACGCGTCAGCGGCATTTCCGCTACGATGGGAACGCTTTTGGGCATCCGCCCCATCATCTGCATGAACGACGAGGGCAAGATGGTGAGTATCGGCAAGGAGCGCGGCCGCGCGAACGCAATGAACCGTCTTGTCAACACGGTTGCCGAGCTCGGCGACGATATCAAGCATCACCGCTTCATCGTCGGCCACACCGACGCGCCGGAGCTGGCTGCGGAGATGGTCGATATGCTGCATGAGCGCTTCGGCAGCGATCTCGAAATCGAGACCGTGGTCACCAACCCCACCGCGGGCAGTCATTGCGGTCCGAACGGCGTCGGTGTCTGCTTCCACGCAACGCGGCGCTGCTAAGTCTTTGGAGGACGTATGGTCAGCGTTATCGAGGTTAAAACCAAGAAGCAGCAAAAGCAGTTTCTGGAATTTCCGCTCAAGCTTTATCGCGACAATCCGAACTTTGTTCCGCCGCTGTACGGCGACGAAAAGAAGATCTTCCGTTCCGACTTTGTCTATCACGACACCTGTGAAACCGGCTACTGGCTGGCGGAGCGCGACGGGCAGACCGTGGGGCGCATTTCGGCAATTTTGCAGCGCGCATCCAATGAAAAGCACGGTGAAAAGCGCGTACGCTTCGACCGCTTTGACGCGATCGACGATCCGGAGGTCGCGCATGCGCTGTTTGACGCCGTCGAGCAGTTTGCGCGCGATCGCGGCATGAACGCGATCTGCGGGCCGCTGGGCTTCTCCGATCTCGAACGCGAGGGGCTGCTCGTGGTAGGCTTCGATCAGCTTTCGACCTTTGAAGAGCAGTACAACGCGGACTACTACGGCGCGCTGATCGAGGGCTGCGGCTATCAAAAAGAGGTCGACTGGGTGGAATCGAAGCTCTACGCGCCCGAAAAGGAGACTGCCGAAAAGCTGCATAAGCTCTCCGATCAGCTTCTGAAAAAGTTCAACCTGCACGTCGGCGAGGCGAAGAACACGAACGAATACCTCGAAAAATACAAGGACGGTCTGTTCGATCTGCTGGACGTCGCCTACGAGGACATCTACGGCACCGTCCCCTTCACCGAGGGCATGAAAAAAATGATGATCGACAACTTCCGTCTGATCATCGACCTCAAGCATGTGGTGTGCCTCTTGGATGAGAACGGCAAGGTCGTGTGCTTCGGCATCTGCTTCCCGTCGATTGCGAAGGCGGTACAGAAGAGTCAGGGACATCTGACGCCCGCGGCGCTCGTCCGGCTGTTGAAGGCGATCAAAAACCCGAAGATCATCGACCTCGGACTGATCGCCGTAGCGCCCGAATACCAGAACACCGGCATCATCGCGATCATCGCCGCCGCGCTTGCGGATATGCTCCTGGAGGACGGCGTCGAATACGCGGAGACGAATCTGAACCTTGAGGACAACCTCCAGATCCGCAACGTCTGGAAGCGCTTCCACGCGGTGCAGCACAAGCGCCGCCGTTCCTATCTCAAGGAACTGAATTAAAAAGCACGGGAACGGCAGAAAACTGCGATTCTGACCGTTCCCTGCGATAAAATACGGGCATCAAAAAGCCGTTTGGATTCTCTTTCGAGTTTCGCAAACGGCTTTTTCCGTGATTTTTCGTTCAGTCATCCGGATAGAGTACTTTTTGGCAATCTTCACACAGAATGATCCAGTCCTCCGTCATGTTGGAATCGACAGCTACTTTGATTTCCTTGCCGCATCTGTCGCAATGCAGCGCCTTGGTTTCGCCGCATCCAAACAGCAACAGCACAGCCATTGCCGCCAACGCGATCCAAACGATTCTTCGTTTCATGTTCGTCCTCCCCCATGTTGCTGGGTGTATTATATCACAGATCCTCCCGTTTGCAAAGGTCAACGTTTGCCGTCTTGTCACAAACGACGCATCGTGCTATACTATATTAGGTTAGGCGTCGCGTGCGATTTTTGTCGAACCGCGGACGCTTCCCTTTCATCGATGTACAAGGAGACGCCCCGTGAAACGCGTTTTGTTCATTCTGCTGTTGATTGCCGCGCTGCCGTTTTTCGCGTGCGGAGACGCCGTTGTGCAGAGTCCGGCCGACCCCGAACGCCCTGCGGCTTCAGCTGTCGTTGAGGCGATTTCGGAAGATATGGTTCTTGTGACAAGCACGCCCGTCGCAACGGCTGCTCCGACACCCTCGCCGACGCCGACTCCCACGCCGTCTCCGACGCCCACGCCTTCCCTCACGCCGACGCCTGCGGGCTTGATCGGCGGAAAGTATCCGGTGTTCTCCTATGAGGATGAGCCGATCCACACCGATACGGAATACATCAGCGACAAGCTTTCCGTCACCATCACGCAGTATACGCAGCATCCGTATGCCGAAAAGACGCAGTACTATTATATTGCGGACATCTATCTGCAGGATATCAACTCGCTGCAGACAGCAGCCGCATACGGATTCCCGGACACCGGCCATATCAAGATGACAAAGCTTGCGGGGCGTGAGAACGCGATCCTTGCGGTCAACGGCGATTATTATGCGGGCAAGAAAAACACGCTGATCATCCGCAACGGCGTCGTCTACCAGAACACCAAGGTCAACGACCGGGAGATCTGCATTCTCTACCGGGACGGGACAATCGACGTCTTCAAGCCGAAGGAGCTGGATCTCAATTCGCTCGACTACGAACAGGTCTGGCAGGCATGGCAGTTCGGTCCGTACCTGATCGAAAAGGATACCGGGCTTCCGCGCACCGATCTCGTCAACATCCGCAATTACCGCGCAAATCCGCGCACCGTGCTCGGGTATTACGAGCCGGGACACTATTGCTTCGTCGTGGTGGACGGCCGCACAAAGCAGTCCAAGGGCCTGACCTTCACGGAGCTTGCACAGCTGATGTACGACCTCGGCTGCAAACAGGCGTACAACTTCGACGGCGGCGATACCTCGCAGATGTACTGGAACGGTGAAATCTACAACGTCCCGAGCGGCAACCGCTCGCAGGTGGACATTCTGTACCTGATCGAGCCGCCCGACGCCGAAGCGTCGGAAGCGCCTTCGGAGGACGCCGCCGCGTCGCCGAATCCCTAACAGCGTTCAAAGGATATCCAATATGAAACGAACCCTTCAAACTCTCTTGCTTTTGGTTCTGATTCTGCTGCTGACCACGCCGTGCATTGCGGACGCAGCCGCGGACAGCGAAAAAGAGGTGCAGGACCTTTCCCGTCACATCCGGATCGAGCAAAGCGGCCATTCCCTCGCCCGCGATAAGCTGCTCGACCGCGATCTGGAGGAAACGATCTCCTATGCGCCGTTTGAGACGATCCGGCTGACATGGAGCAACTCGCCCGTCACGCCGGCTACCCTGTGCATTCAATGGGGCAAGCTTCCCGAGCGCGTCCGTCTGAGACAGACCGCAAAGGACGGCACGCTGCTCGCGGACGAATATGCAGAGCCGCTGTTCGACGGGATCATTCACCTTGCCGACGGCGCGGTATGCGTAACGATTATGGCCGATTCCGCGGGCATGGACCTCGCGCGGCTTGCGCTGTTCTCCGAAGGCACGCTGCCTTCACCGTTTCTGGACTGGCAGGATACGCCGAAGGGCATGGACTACATGATCATTGCGACGCACCCGGACGACGACGTGCTGTTCATGGGCGGGATCATCCCCACCTACGGTTCGGAGCAGGGCTATGTCGGAACGGTTGTGTACGTTACAAATCCTTCCCGCAGACGCGTCAACGAAGCCATGCTCGGCGCCTGGGAGATGGGAACGACCTATCGGCCGATGTTCCTCGGCTTTCAGGACATTCGCGAAGTCACCAAGGAAAATTATACCCACCGGTTTCTGCCCGAGACGGTGACGCTTGCGCTGGTGCGAATGCTCCGCGAGTACCGCCCGCTCGTTGTGTTTTCCCATGACGTGAACGGCGAATACGGACATTGGCAGCATAAGATCGTGTCCGCCGCCGTGCTTGACGCCGTCCGGCTCTGTGCCGACCCGACGTACGATGTGCTGTCCTATGAGGCATTCGGCGCATGGGAAGTCAAAAAATGCTATATTCACCTCTATCCGGACAATCCGTTTGTGCTGGACGTCCGCACGCCGCTGGCTTCCCGCGGCGGACGCACGGCGCTTGAAGTCGCGCAGGACGCATACAAAAAGCATCAGTCCCAGCAGGGCGGCCGGCATTTCGTGCAGTCGGAAACCGACCGGCACGCGTTGAACCGCTTCGGCATGGCTTACGGTACGGTTGAAGTCGGGACAGACGTCTTTGACAACATCGATCCGGCGCTGCTCTCCACCTATACCGGCCCTTCGGAAACGCCGACGCCTGACCCGACGTCCGAACCGTCAGCCGAACCGACGGCAGACCCCGCCGCGGAATTGACGGAACAGCCGACACAGGAGACGGCTGCCGGCACGGACGAACCGCCGACAGCCACGCCCGACGTCCAAGAATCCGAACCGTCCGCAGCCGATTCCGTGATTGCAAGCGAACCGCCCGCGTCGCAGCGTGAAGCAGCGCCGGAAACGTCCGATTCGCTTCTTCTGATTCTGTTCATCGTTGCCGGAGTCGCCGTCGCCGCGCTGATTGTCGTACTGCTTCTGCGCCGCAGACAGCTCATATAACGAAGCCGAAAAAGGGCTGTTCAGAAAATCCGAACAGCCCTTTTTTGATGGATTGCGTATCCGTGGAGATTCTTCGACGGCTTCGCCGTCTCAGAATGATAAATCCCGAAAAGCCCCGTGTTTTGTATTCCGCCTGCAGCCTTGCGTCAGGCGTCCGCTTCCGAATTTGTTTCCTGCTCCGTTTCTTTCCCCTCTGCCCCAGCTTGCTTTCGGACTTTGGCTGTTAGCTGCTTTGCTTTCTCTTGGGTGATAAACTTTGACGCCTGAATACTATCCACAATAAGGCGTAATTCGTGTTGCGAAAAGGGCGGGTTTTTCAATATCCAGCCTTTGAGCTTTTCGCTGTATTCAAGGTCCATGTTAAAGTCGGTTGTCAGGATAGCCAAAGCACGATAAATGGGCTTGATACCGCAATTATCCTCTTTATCATTCAGGTATTGCTTTATGTCCTTGATGCTTACCACGCGCGTTCTGCTTGCGTTCGCAATCAAATACTCACGAAGAAGGACGAGCCTTTCCGCAATGCGTTGGGGTTGTTTGCCTTTGTTGTTGGCTGTTTCCATTTCCGCATACGCTCCTATGATGATAATGTCATTGTAGCATAAAAGCCCAAGAGAATGAAGAAAAAATCGTATTCTGTGATTGAAAAATGGGAATTGATATGATATAATTATTTTACCACACAAAACTGTATATCAGAGCTATCTATGTAGGGTGCGTTTTTCGCTTCGGCAAAAACGCAGCTTCAATTTGGCATCCATCGTAGATGGTTCTGGTCAAAGTTTTGTGTGGTAGCAAACGAAGTTATGCGTTTTTCGGTGTGTGGCTTCGTTTGAACCACACACTTTTTATTTTGGAGGTAAGAGAATGAAAAAAACAACCACAATCCTGTTATCGCTCGTAATAGCACTATCCCTTATCGCTTGCAATGGCGATCAAGTGGCCAATGCGTCTATGTCTGAAACAACCAAAGTATATGAAACACTTGAGCAAACACAAGAACCAACTCCCGAACCAACTTCCGAACCGACTCCCGAACCGACTCCGCAGGTAGACGCATGGGAAATGTTGAAGGAATATATAGCACAGAATGGAGAAGAGCGTAAGGAATATAATGACGTTATATTTAAACAAACCAATGCTGATGAGGCACTTGGGGATGTCAGCCTGATCTACAAGAATGAAACCGATCAAATAGTAATTGGCTCAACGCTGTTTCAGCAAGATAATAATATATGGACAGCATATTCAACAAGTTTTACTTTGATAAAGGATAGTGACGAATGTAAATTCCTTACACAGCTTCTTGAAGTCCCCAGCCTTATGCAAATCTGTGTCTTCTGTGTATTGGTCTTTGTCGTGTAGGCAATAGACATATTGAAGGATAATTCCTTTTGCGGCCTTCTCAGACAGAACAGCTTGTATCTTCTCAACCGACAGGTGTTCTGTATCACTCACAATCTCCGCCATGGCGCGCATCGGGGCGGAGTTCGTTTTTCTTTTACTCTTTTTCATAATAAAAGCTCCTTTCATGAAATGTTATAGAGCGTAAAAAAGATGTTCCAGCTTAGAGAACATCACATCTATACACATCCCGTGAAGGGGGCTACATTGACTTTTCAGAAAATATGTTATATCATATATATAGTAATTCAGTGATGTTTCATAAGCATTGTCCTTTCGCCTTGGTTGCCGCCGAGGCTTTTTATTTTTCTACGCTTCTTCTATTTTACCACGAAAGAGAGCTTTTTTCCAGCCGCTAGGGGTTGTATGTGTTTGCCCGACATGTAATCAAAAACGCACAACTCAAGCTTATTCCTATCGGATTGAATTACCTCTCAATTACCGGCATTACCAATGATCGAGTTGGTGAGAGGTAATTCTTTGAGATGAAATTACCAGTTGCGGGGTGCTTTTGGACAAGCCCAGCACCCCGCAAAATACGCATATTATGGTCGATTTTGATTATTCTTGCTTATTGTGGTTTTGAATTGCTGACAGAAACAATTACCACTCGGAGAGCTTTTTCCAGTTCGATTATCTTTAATAAGAAAAAGATGTAGAACCGCCATTCGGCGGATCTATCCGTTTTATAAGTGAGAAGATTGGATATTCAAAAAACGGGGCAATCCTATCATATACATATGACCAAATTGAGGAGCTTTGCAATCAAGAAAACATTTCCGTCTCTCCTGATAGGATAAACAAAGCCGTCCTTTATTCCAATATGCGCTCAAGCGTTCTCAATGATGTTGTTGAAAAGAACCTTATGGACGTTGATGAAGCCAGAGCCATATTTGAGAGAATGTATGGAACGGGGGATTATAAGTCCAAGCTGATTATGAATAAGCAGTCAGGCGAGAAAAAGAAGGTCAACTACTTTACTGCCATAATAACAATGATTGCAGAAAAAGTCGTTGGCGGTGATGAGGATTTCAATCCTGACCCAAGAGGCCTTATTTACCTTCTGAACAACAAAAAAATCATAGGGGCATCAAGTCGAAGATTTGATGGCGCATACCCTTCCATTTACAGCCCAAAGATAGTGTGGGAGATTAAAGAATACTACTACACAAAATCATTTGGTAGTCGTGTTGCCGATGCGGTATATGAAGCCGAGCTCGATGGATATGAGTTTAATGAAATCTATGACAGGACAGGCGTTCAGGTACATCATGTAATGTTCATTGATAGCCATTATACCTTTTGGGAGCTAGGCAAATCGTACCTGTGTAAGTTCATCGACACATTAAACATGGGATTGATAGATGATTTGATTATTGGACGAGAAGTCCTTACAGAATGGGAAAAGGTCTTGTCTGAGTTTGTATAACACACCTTGAATAATCATTTTGTATGTGGATGATCCGGTTCCGGATCATCCACATTTCTAATTTCTTGTCGTACCGACTCTATTAGGAATTGCGCTCTTCACACTTTCACACCCGTTTTTATTCACACATCATCTCATTAGTCGAGTCGTTCTCACACTATAAGTCACATTTTCACACCCAATAATTTAGGGGGAGTGGACTGAGCCACATCCCCCTAGTTCTACGAAAACCCTTGATTTTACACGGTTTTTATTAGCCGAAGTATCTCTTTAACAGACCCTCGAAAGCTTTTCCGTGTCTTGCCTCGTCGCGCGCCATCTCGTGGACGGTGTCGCGGATCGCGTCAAGACCGAGCTCCTTCGCGCGCTTTGCAAGATCCGTCTTGCCCGCGGTTGCGCCGTATTCGGCTTCCACGCGCATTTCGAGGTTCTTCTTGGTGGAATCGGTGACGACTTCGCCTAAAAGCTCCGCAAACTTTGCCGCATGCTCTGCTTCTTCCCATGCTGCCTTTTCCCAATAGAGACCGATTTCCGGATAGCCCTCGCGATGCGCGACGCGCGCCATCGCCAGATACATACCGACTTCGGAGCATTCGCCTTGGAAGTTGGCGCGCAGGTCCTCGAGAATATCCTCACGAACGCCCTTCGCTGCGCCGACGACGTGCTCCGCCGCCCAGACCATTTCTTCCTTCACTTCGTTGAACTTCGACGCCGGCTGCTTGCAAACGGGGCACTGCTCCGGGGGCGTTGCTCCTTCATGAACGTAACCGCAAACGCTGCAAATCCACTTTTTGATCATGTGAAAAACCTCCGTAATGATTTGATTTACAAATGATATTGTACCGTATTTTTCATGTACCGTCAATCTCGGAATCCAATTTTTCCGAATGCGATTCGCACGCGCGCCGCTCTTTACGGTTTGGGGATGCCGCCGATCAGATGCATCCCGTAACGTCTGATTCCGTTTGCGATTGCGTCGGACATTGTCTCTTCGATCAGCATGCGGCAAAGTTCCTGCTTGGAAACATGCTCGAACGGATCGTTGACGCCCGGTGTATCCGCCCCGACGATCGAGTATGCGAGTCCGAAATCCGCCAGGCTGTAAACGCCTGTATTACGCACGGCGTGCTTTGTGGAAAGCTGTGACGCATGGCGCAGATACGCCTCCTTGGAAACGTCGACGGCGGTTTTGCCGCCGAACGCAGACAGCGGTTGATCCACATCCAGCACAATTTGCTGTTCGGGATACAGGTGCAGATACAGTTTTTTGACGCGCCAGACGCCGTATGCAGCAGTTGATTCGGGATCAAAGCTTTCGTCGGCTGCCAGCGGAACGGTCGCAAAGACAGCCCGCGCCAGCCGCTTGTGCTGCCAATGGCCGTACTCTCCGTTGAGATCGTGCGAGAAAACGACCTCCGGCCTGTAGGTCCGCAAAACGCGAACCAGATACCGGATGAGCCGATTGCTGTTGAAACGTGACGCGTTGGTGTCGGGCTCTTCCTTCGAAATGTCCTGAAACGGTCCGAATTGCGGAGCAATTCGCAATCCCATGGTCCATGCGCCGTTGATCGCCTCTTCCCGCCGCGGCCGCGAAGAGAGCGTTGCATACACGATTGTACCGTTTCTGCCGCCTTCCGCGCCATAGATGGGAACAATTGCGCCCAGAAAGAGCACATCGTCGTCTGGATGCATCGCGATCACCATATAATCAAGCTTGTGCGTCGAAAGATCCCATGGATGATAGCGCTCGATATTGCCTTCGCCATATGCGCGCAGTGTGCAGATGTTCAGCTTGCCTTCCGACAGAATCTCCGCCGTGCGGGTCTGCTCCGTAACCTTGATGAGGCAATTGATGAACGGATCGCCCTACGCCTGCGTGATCGGCTCGCCCTGTGCATTGCGCTGCACAATTCGATACGCTGTCGGCGTGGAGCTGAATTCGATGAATACGGAGTCTACCAATACCGTATCGTCCCACGAAATGCCGATCGTCTTTCCCTCCCAGAGAAACCGTTCGGTTTGAAAATCCCAATCCGACAGCGCATCGGGAACATGCGCATAGTCGGATGCGCCGAACGAATACGAGCAAAAGCCCGTCAGATCCGGCGCGTCATTCTCTGCCGCGTCATCCGCAAACCCAGGCGTGGGAAGCAGCATCATCGCAATCACGCACAGGAGGATTGCCATTCCGATTCGTTTGCCGTTCAAGCTGCCACCCCCATTGCTGCCGGTCGAATGCCAGTTTTCGACAAAATCTGATAATATACAGTATAAAACTTGCGTTTGCCGTTATAAAGGAATCAAATGCGGTCAAATCCAATCTCCTCGTTCCGTTTCTTGACAGCCCGCCGCCGCGGTGGTATCATACTGTTGTTTCCGACCGGTCTCCGTAGCTCAGCAGGATAGAGCATTCGCCTCCTAAGAACGCGACAGTTCATCCGCCTTCAGGGGTAAATGCAGAAGGTACGGAGTTCAAATTGAATATGGTTTATGAGTGTCTCTGTAGCTCAGCAGGATAGAGCGTTCGCCTCCTAAGCGGGAGGCCTGTCCGATAAAATTGCATATGTCTCCGTAGCTC
>CALFIV010000335.1 GCA_937877295.1 uncultured Clostridia bacterium | reverse complement strand
CCGAAGAGACGCTCGGGACGTATCTGTACACCGCCGATTCGGGCGATGTCGATCTCTTTATCCGCACAGGCGGCGAGCTTCGCGTATCGAACTTTCTGCTGTGGCAGATCGCGTATGCGGAGCTGTACTTTACAGACGTCAAATGGCCGGACTTCACGCGTGAGGAGCTGATCAAAGCCATGCGCGATTTTGCCGGACGCGACCGGCGCTTCGGCGGACTGAAACCGGATGGAGTGAAATAGAATGAAACAATCGGTACTCTTGCTCGGCTGCACCGGCTCGATCGGCAAACAGACGGTCGAGGTGCTGAAAAAGCACAGCGATCGCTTTTCGGTGCTGGGGCTCAGCTGCGGAAACGATGCGCGGACGCTTTACGCGCAGGCAAACGAATGCAAGCCGCGCTTTGTCGCGTCGCGCGCGCCGCTCGATCCGGACTGTCTGCCCACCGGTACGGTCATATTGACAGGCGAGGATGCAGCGGAGCGTCTGGCGGCGGAAGCCGACGCGGACGTCACCGTGCTTGCTATCTCCGGTTACGCAGCGCTCAAGCCGCTGTTGCGGGCCATTGAGCACGGCAGACGCATTGCGATCGCGAATAAGGAAAGCCTCGTCTGCGGCGGCGCGCTGGTCGACGCGGCGTTGAAAAAGTACGGCGCGGAGCTGATCCCAATCGACAGCGAGCAGAGCGCGATTTTTCAGGCGCTGCAAAACGGCAGCCGCGAGGAGGTCCGACGCCTGATCCTGACGGCGTCGGGCGGACCGTTCTTCCGCAAAACGCGCGAAGAACTGAAAACCGTTTCGCTGTCCGAAGCTCTGAACCATCCGACGTGGAAGATGGGCAAAAAGATCACGCTCGATTCGGCGACGCTCTTCAACAAGGGCCTTGAGATCATGGAGGCGAGCCGCCTGTTTCACTTTGACGCGGATCATATTTCGGTGCTGATCCATCCACAGTCGATCGTGCACAGCATGGTGGAGTATCGCGACGGTACGGTCATGGCAAACCTTTCGAAGCCCGATATGCGCCTGCCGATCCAGTATGCGCTGACGTATCCGCAGCGCTTCGAGAGTCTGTGCGAGCCGCTGAAGCTCGATCTCAATCATCCGCTGGAGTTTTATCCCGTGGAGCTCGGCCGCTTCCGCGCGGTGCGCATGGCATACGACGCGCTCAGAGCGGACGGCATTTTGCCGACGGTCTACAACGGCGCGAACGAGCGTGCGGCGGAAGGCTATTTTGCGGGGCAGCTCGCGTTTTCGGACATCGAGGGCTGCGTGGAATTTGCGCTGAACACGGTCAAAAACCGTCCGGCTGACACGATCGAGGCGATTGCGCGCGCCGATACGGAAGCGCGCGAAGCGGCGGATGCATTCATTTGCAAACACAAAGGTTAAGGAAACAATATGAACACAGTTTGGTACATTTTACTGGTCATTCTGGGGATATCCGTACTCGTCGTCACGCATGAGCTCGGACACTACCTCATGGGCAAGTGGCTCGGCTTCACGATTGTGGAATTTTCGATCGGGCTCGGGCCGAAGCTGTTCGGTATCAAGGGCAAGGAGACGGAGTTCACGCTGCGCGCGCTGCCGATCGGCGGTTCCTGCCGCTTCTACGGCGAGGATCAGGAGGTGCAGGACGACCGCTGCTTCAATTCAAAGCCCGCGTGGAAGCGCTTCCTTGTCGTGCTTGCAGGACCTTTGACGAACATCCTGACCTGCACGGTGCTGTGCTTTGCCATGCTGCTTGCGTTCGGGTCGTATTATGCGAGCGATGCGGAGTTTGTCTTGGTGCAGAGTGTGGAAGCCGGCGGCCCTGCCGAACGGGCAGGCGTCGAGGAAGGCGATATTCTGATCGCGCTCAACGGCGAGCGGTTTGCAAACTTCACGGAGTTCGATGCGATCATGAAGAAGACCGGCATGCTCGACAATACGGTCACGGTGCTGCGCGGCGCAGAGCGAAAGTACGCAGTCGAACAGGACGGCGACAAAACGATCACGCAGAATCTGGCAATCGGCGGCGAGGAAGTGACGCTTTCCGTCGACGAGCTTGCACTTGATCAGAAGACCGGCAGGAAGGTGATTCAGGTCAATGTCGCGCGCGTGCCGCATACGGCGACGGAGCGCACCTACAACGTTTTGACGGCGGCGGTTCAGGCGTTTCCCGAAACGTGGGATCTCGGCAAGCTTGTGTATCAGTCGCTCGGCATGATCATCACGGGGCAGGCGAGCTTCCGCGACATGACGGGCATCTTCGGCACGGTGCAGATCGTTTCCGAAGAGGTTGCCGAAGCAAGAACGGCTGCCGATGCGGCGTATACGTTTTTGTGGTTTATCGCGCTGATCGCGGTAAACCTCGGCATCGTCAATCTGTTCCCACTGCCCGCGCTGGACGGCGGTCGGTTGATCTTCATCATCCTCGAAATGATTCGCAGAAAACCCGTGCCACCCGAGAAGGAAGGCATTGTGCATCTGATCGGCATGGTACTCCTTCTGCTGCTGATGGCGGCATTGCTGGTCAGCGACGTTATGCGCTGCTTCGGAGGTTAATGATGGCGGATTTTGTCAAGGTCGGAAACGTGCAGATCGGCGGCGGCGCGCCGGTGAGCGTACAATCCATGTGCAACACCGACACGCGTGACGTGGATGCGACGGTCGGGCAGATTCTGCGCCTCGAGGACGCGGGCTGTGAGATCATCCGCGTGGCGGTCTTTGACGAAGCGGCGGCCGAAGCGATCAAACCGATCAAGGCGCAGATCCACATTCCGCTGGTCGCCGACGTGCATTTCAACTATCGCCTTGCGATCCAAGCCGTCGAAAACGGTGTGGACAAGCTGCGCATCAACCCGGGCAACATCGGCTCGGCCGATCGCGTGCGCAAGGTGGCGGATTGCTGCAAGACGCACCGGGTGCCGATTCGCATCGGCATCAACGGCGGCTCGATTGAAAAGCAGTTTTTGCCGCTGTATCGCGAAAATCCGGCGGAGGCTATGTGCCGCAGCGCGATGGGGCACGCAAAGCTGCTTGAAGACTGCGGATTCGACGATATCGTCATTTCCCTGAAATGCACGACCGTTTCCGAAACTGTGCTCAGCTACCGCATGGCGCAGGCGAGAATGGACTATCCGCTGCACATCGGCATCACCGAGACAGGTCCGATCGAGACCGGCATCGTCAAATCGGCGGCAGGCTTGGGCGCGTTGCTTTTACAGGGCATCGGCGACACGATGCGCGTATCCCTGACCGGCGATCCGGTTCGCGAGGTGGAAACCGCGCTTTCGATTCTCCGCGCATGCGGACTTCGCAGGGACGATGTGGAGATCGTTTCATGCCCGACCTGCGGACGCACGCGCTGTGACGTCGAGCAGGCGGCCGCATACGTCAATGCGCATGTGCTGCACAACAAGGGCTATCTGAAGATCGCGGTCATGGGCTGCGCGGTCAACGGCCCGGGCGAAGCCAGAGAAGCAGACCTCGGCGTGGCGTTCGGCGACGGCAACGGCGTGCTGATCCGAAAAGGCGAGATTGTCGGACACGGCGCGTATGAGGAGATTTTACGGCGTCTGGTGGACGAAGCCAACGCGATTTTGGAAGGACAGAACCGTATTACAGTCTGAAACATGTCATCCTGAGGAGAGAAGCGACGAAGGATCTCAGAGCGAAGAAGCATACAGCGTTCAGGGATTCTTCGTCGGCATTGCCTCCTCAAAATGACACCCGTAAAATATGTTGCAGCAGGGCGGATCGCATCCGCCCGCATGCGTCAAAGGGGCATCATGAAAGAAGAACTCAAAGCAGCATACGATGCGGCGCGCGTCGATCCGGCGGCTCTGTTGATCCGGTCGGTTTCTTTGACGCGCGAAAGCGGAACGCTTCTTGTGGAAGCCGAACGCAACCCGCGCCTTGCTTCCGATGCGGCGACAGCCCTTTGGGAGCAGCAGATCCGTGCGCTGATCCCGGCGTATACGGTTTCTTTTTCGTACACCGAAACGAAGCCCGAGCCTGTGCATACAAGCGCGCCGAAGCAGAAAAAGAACGAGGTCGAAGCGCCGATCCCCGAAAACGGCGTGCTCTACGGACGTCCGATTCCGCAGACGGCGGAGGACGTGACGATCTGCGAGCTCGATCCCGAAAACGGCGCGGCGGAGGTCTTTACGGGACGCGTCATATCGACGGAGCTGCGCGACGACTGGTCGCAGCGCGTCAAGCGCCCCAACTGCCGCGCGCTGTTCAACGTCACTGACCTCAATGATTCGATCTACTGTACCGCAAGCTTTCAGGAGGAATGGCAGGCACAGCGCTTTCTCTATTGGCTTTCCGAGGCGCAGAAGGGCGAAAAGGACCTGCGCGTCAAGGGCGTATGCCGTACCGTGAAAAAGACGGGCGAGCGGCAGATTTATGTCGACACGGTCCAGCTTACAGCGCGTGCGTTCCGCTCGGATGAAGCGGAGGAGAAACGCGTGGAGCTGCATCTGCACTCGCGCATGTCGACCATGGACGGCATCACCAACCTGACCGAAGCGTTTCGCACCGCAAAGCGCTGGGGGCACAAGGCGTTGGCTATCACCGATCACGGCGTCGTGCAGGCGTTCCCAGAGGCTGCAAAGGCTTCGGCGAAAACCGGCGTTAAAGCGATTTTCGGCGTCGAGGGCTATCTGATCCCCGATTGCGAAGCGATCGAGACGAGCGGCGATTTTACGGTATTCGACATCGAAACAACAGGCTTGAAGGCCGAAAGCAGCGATATCATCGAGATCGGCGCGGTGCGTCTTTGCGGCGGTAAAGTGGTCGATACGTTCCAGTCGTTTATCGACGACGGCGTCGTCATCCCGAGCGAAATCACCAAGCTTACCGGCATCACGCAATCGATGCTTGAAGGCGCGCCGTCCACACGTGAGGTTTTGGAACGCTTCCGCAGTTTTGCGGAGGGCAGCACGCTCGTTGCGCATAACGCTGCGTTTGACACCGGATTCATCACCCGCCACGGCGAGCGGTTCGGCATTCATTTTCCGATGCCGTATGCCGATACGCTGATGCTTTCGCGCTACCTGCTGCGTGACGTGCTTGAAAACCATAAGCTCGACACGATCTCGGAGTATTTTCAAATCGACATGGGAAGCCATCACCGCGCGGACGACGACGCCAACACCTGCGCCCAGATTCTGCTGCGGTTTCTCGATATGATGAAGGACCGCGGCGTTTATAAGCTGCCGGTCATTCCGAACGCGGAGGAGGCGTATCACAAGCGCGTTTCCAAGGAAAAACGCACGACCAACCATATCATTCTGCTCGCAAAGACGCAGAAGGGCATGAAGGATCTGTACAAGCTCGTGAGCTATGCACATCTCGACTATCTGCACGTTCGTCCACAGATTCCGAAATCGCTGCTGATGCTCTACAGAAGCGACCTGATCGTCGGCTCGGCCTGCGAGGCGGGCGAGTTGTTTCGTGCGGTTCTGAATGACGAACCACAGGAGAAGATCGAAGCGATCGCGTCGTTCTACGATTATTTTGAGATCCAGCCGATCGGTAATAACGCGTTCTTAAAGCGCGAGGGCCGCGTTGCGGACGATGAGGGCTTACGCGACTTAAACCGCAGAATCGTCGCTTTGGGCGAACAGATGCATAAGCCTGTGGCGGCGACCGGAGACGTGCATTTTCTCGAGCCGACCGACGCGATCTACCGCGCGATCCTGATGAGCAAGCTGGGCTTTGCCGACGCCATTGAGCAAGCGCCGCTGTACTTCAAGACGACCGCGGACATGCTGGAGGAGTTTTCATATCTCGGACCGGAGAAGGCGCACGAGGTCGTCATCGACGTGCCGAACCGCATTGCGGATCAGTGCGATACGCTGAAGCCGTTTCCGGACGGCACGCATTCGCCGATGATCGAAAACGCGGAGGAGGAGCTCAAAAACACGGCGATCACCCGCGCGCATGAGATCTACGGCGATCCGCTGCCGCCGATCGTGCCTGTATTGTCCCATGAGGCGATGAAGTGGAGCTCACAAGGGTTCATGGTCGGATGGCTGTTGAGCCAGCTTTCCTTTATCAATATCTCGTCATAGAGTCTGTCAAAGCGACCCTTGATGGTGTAGTTGGTACGATCGGTAACGTCGTCCTCCGTATCCCAGTAATCCGAGCCTTTTTCGACTGCCCAGCTTCCGAAATAGATTCTCTGGGTATCGTCGCCGTTACTGTCTTTCCTCAGCGGTCGGTCAAGAGCGTCGTTGAACCACAGATTTCTCAGATCCTGACCGAAATTAGCGGACACCTCATAATACCAGAATTTTGTGGTATT
>CALFIV010000334.1 GCA_937877295.1 uncultured Clostridia bacterium | reverse complement strand
CTTCTGCCCGGCGCGTTTACGAAAGAGCAGATCTTCACCTTTGTTCATGTGCTCTTCGACGACGCACCGATCTACGAGCCGGGCGAGCCGACGAAAACCGAGCTGTATCCGGCGCTTTTAGCTGCATTGGAAGAGCTGGAAACCGTCAAGGCAAATCCCGACCAGTATGAAGGCGGCACGGCGGAATACCAGCGCGAGGTCGACGAGCTGCAGCAGGCGTATAACGCCGCGCCGGACGCAGATTCGCTTGTGCCGAAAACGCTCTCGCTTGCAAAAAGCGACGTCGATCACACCGCAGTATTCGGCTGCCGCGGCGATTGCGGAAAGCCGAAGCTTGCGAAGCTGTTTGTGCAGACACTGACCGATCCGAACAGCCCGGAGCGCGCGCTGTTGCGGTTTACGAACGACAGTCGCTATATCGGGATCAGCGCAGCAAACAAGCTCAATCCGTCCTTGACTTTGCCGGAACCGACGATTACCGAGGACAGCGCGATTGAAACGGCGAAGCGGCTCGTGGAACAATTCGGCGCAGTCGAATTTGCTTTTGCGGCGATCGAACCCGGCGCGCGGATCGACGATTCGACCGGTTTGTATGAGGCGGATTCTGCGGAGACGCCGTATCTTGTTTACTTCACACGCTGCATGAACGGGATGCAGGTCACGTTTGACGCCAATACGTATGCCGGTGGACAGTTCGGATCATATGCCGAACCGATGCCCTACGAGTGTCTGACGGTCGGCGTCGATTCGAAAGGGATCTGCTTTGCGCAATGGAAAGGGCCGTGTGTCGTCGGGGACTGCGTCGATGCGGATTGTCAAATTCTGCCCTTGGAGCAAGCCGCAGCACAGGCGACAAAGTATTTGAGCTTCCTGTATCCGGTTTCCGACGCGTTAAACGATTCGAACACAGACGGACAGGCGCAGCCATATGCGCAAATGCAGCGCGGGTCCGTGCTGACTTCAACGGTGCATATCGACCGGATCGTACTCGGATGGATGCAGGTGCGTGACGGCGCATCCGCAAGAGAGAGCCGCCTGATTCCCGTTTGGGATTTTTTCGGCGCCGTGGAACGCACCTATGAAAACGGTGAGACCGTCGTCACCGACGGCGGACTGTACAGTCTTTTGACGCTCGACGCCATGAGTGGCGCGCGGATCGATCGCAATAACGGATATTAAAGGAGGAATGAAACATGAAACGAATACTTGTTATGATTCTCGCGCTGTCGCTTCTGCTCGCCTGCGTACCGACGCCGGAGCAGGAATTTGTCGTCAACAAGGGCGACGATACCGTGGAACAGCAGTTGAATGCCACGCCGGACCCGGACAGCGCTTCGATTGCTGCACGTCAGACCTTCCCCGACCGTTGGGACGAGGATCCGATAGCGGAAAGCGAGCATTTTGTCGTTCGCGCAGCAGCCGACGTACACACGAAGACGGATGGAATTTATCCGGTATACCGCACGCGCTCGATCACCGTCACAAAGGATATGGTGATCAATATGGCAGTTAAGTTTCTGGACAAGCCTACGGCTTCTTCGGAATCCTTGATGACCAAAGACGACTGGGGAAAGGTACTGCAGAAGTTTCTGGATGATCGTGCTCATTATGACGAGTGGGTGAAGGCGGGCAAGCCGGATGACTGGACCGATGTGGACGAGTACGAATGGACGCCGGAGGAAATCGAGGAACGGACAAGCCGGTACATGGAACAGATCAAGAACGCGCCGGATTCGCTGTCCGAACAGGCGGTCAACGATTACTCCGGTCTTCAGCCGGGCTGTCCGACGTCGTTTCGGCTCGCTTCCGGCGTGATCGCAAGCATTGTGTACGGTCCCGAGAGCTTTGCCATCGCAAAGGGCAGTCAAAGCACGCCCTATGTTTATGACGTGTATCAATACCGCGACAATCTTCTCTGGAAAGAAGGCAGCTATCGATCGTGGCTGGAGCCGAGCCTTTCGCGCGAGGATGCGGAGGCTGTTTGTCGCTCGGAGGCGGAAACGTTCGGTTTTGCCGGTTTTGTGATCGTGAGCGCGTACGAAGCGACGCTGTGTGACTACAAGGAAGGTCGTCCCCTGCAAGCATTGACCGGCGGATGGTGCTTTGAGCTGAACCGCGGCTTTGACGGATACCCGCAGCTTGCAAGCCATGTATACGCGACACAGGGCCTTCAGTATGGCAGCGACGATACGTTCGCAGTCAACAAGTACATTCCGCGTGAACGGCTTCGCATGTTCGTCTCCGAAAACGGCGTGCAGATGATCAGTTACAACGGTCCGAAGGAGGTATCCGGGCTTGTCAACGCGAATGTGGAGCTGCTGCCGTTCGACGAAATCAAACACCGCATAGCAAACACACTGCTGATGTGCTTCCCTTATGAAAACTATGAGAAGTCGAATCCCGATCGCGACGAGAACTCGCCGCGACTGGAGGTGGAAATCTATGATATCACGCTGACAACCTTCACGCTGCATGTCAAAAACAGCGACACGGACCTATATGAAATGCCCTGCTGGGTCGTCTCCTATGACTGCTGCGATCCGGTGCGCGGCGCGAGCGATTGGGAAATGCATTTATCCGATCGCGACTCGGAGCTGAACGATCCGAACGTCTCGCACGATGCGCTCATCATCAACGCCGTCGACGGTTCGATCGTGCATGAGAATTTCGGATTCTGAACAGAAATAGGGACTGTCTCATTCAGAGGCAGTCCCTACCGACAGGGTTCATTTGTTTATAGTTCGCCGCAAACGGTCCGGCGCCGTTATACGGCAGTCTTACTTGATTGGCTCGAAGTCCGCTGCGCCGTGCTTGCAGAGCGGGCAGATGAAGTCCTCGGGAAGCTCCTCGCCCTCATAGATGTAGCCGCAAACCTTGCAGACCCAGCCCTTCTTGCCCTCGGTCTGGGGCTTGGGCTTGACGTTGTTCTGATAATAGGTGTAGGTCATGGTCTCCTTGTCGGACAGTTCCCTCGCCTCGGTCACGCTGCAGATGAACATGCCATGGGTGTCGAGGTCGATGTACTGCTCCACCTTGAGCGACATAAAGGAGTTGATGTACTTGGGCAGGAACACCAGCCCGTTGTCCGAGCGCAGCGGCGTGCAGTCCTTGAACTTGTCGGTATTTCTGCCGCTCTGGAAGCCGAAGTTCTCGAACACCTTGAACGGCGCCTCGACCGACAGGCAGTTGACGTTCATCACACCCGTCTGCTTGATGACGTGGTGCGAGTAGTTCTGCTTGTTGATACAGACCGCGACGCGGTTGGGCGAATTGGTGACCTGGGACACGGTGTTGACAATCAAGCCGTTGTCCTTTTTGCCGTCATTGGAGGTGACGACATACAGACCGTAGCCGATGTTGAACAGCGCGGTGAGGTCGTTCTTGTTGGCGGTATCCTCGTTCTGC
>CALFIV010000333.1 GCA_937877295.1 uncultured Clostridia bacterium | reverse complement strand
CAGCGGCACGTCCCCGAAGGGCGCGAGGAACTGTTCATTAAAGAAGGTTTATCAGATAAGGCAGCAATGCTTTACACGGAGCTACGCGACGCGGGACACACCCGAAGCGTTAGTGCCGCAAGTAAAGGTTGTATCAGCCGGGCAGGATAACGTATAAACTTCACTTTACAAATCGTCTACTTCCTCCACCGGCGCAGAACAGTCATAATCGTCCAGCGTACTGAACCGCTTTCCCTTCAGCTTATAATTCAGCACCACCGAAAGATTCACATTCTCCATAGCGTGGAAAATATTATCCGGCACCTGCCTGTTCTCCGCAGACAATTTGGCAATCAGCTGTTTGATCTCCTGCCGCTTGGACGGGGCCGGATCGTCAGGACCTGCAGCGGCGATGCGCTCCGTAAAACGGCAGGCGCACTGCAGGAACTGCAAGTGGTTTTCGTCCCGCCAGTTTTTAATGTCGGCTTCCCGCACATAGTACAGGGGACGGATCAGCTCCATGCCTTCCCAGTTGGCGCTTTTTACCTTGGGCATCATAGTGCGGATCTCCCCGCCGTAGATCATGCTCATCAGGTTGGTCTCGATAATATCATCGAAGTGGTGGCCCAGGGCGATTTTATTGCAGCCCGCCTCCTGGGCGTAACGGTACAGAAAACCCCGGCGCATTTTGGCGCACAGGTAACATGGATTTTGTTCCACGTGAAACACGGAATCAAAAATTTTTGTATTAAAAAACGTGATGGGAATATTCAGCAACGCCGCGTTATCTTCGATCTGCTTCCGGTTTTTTTCCGTATAACCCGGATCCATGGAAAGAAATTTTACCTCAAAAGGAATTTTATTCCGGCGCTTTAATTCCTGAAATAATTTTGCGCACAGCATAGAATCCTTGCCGCCGGAGATGCAGACCGCAATGCGGTCTCCCGGCCGGATGAGATCGTAGTCGCAGATGGCCTGGACAAACTTGTTAAATATTTTATGTTTATATTTTTTTCGCAGGGAACCTTCGATGTGCTTCAGACGGTTGGCGTCATCGTTTACCCTGTCCCCGGCGACTTCTGTACCGGGGATACCTGCGTCTGTTGCAGTTGCTGCGCTGAAGGAACCTGCGTCTGCTGCGTTAATTGCGCCGCAGTTTCCTTCGTTCCCGTTGCGGATGGTTAAATCGTTCATGGTGCTTTTCCTTACAATTACAATGAATGGCAGATCGGTTATGTCATATATAAGGTTATTATATCATATATATAAAAGCAGGAAAAATTATCGGAATAATTTCCGGAAAGAAACGCAAAAGAGTGAAAAGAAACGGTAAAGTGTGTTATAATCGTAGTACCTTTGAACTATTTCGTTATTATAGTCAAACTATGAAAGCACTGTTTGTTCTGATGCCACAACCTTCTGCTGTATGCGTCGAGTTGTGAGGACTAAGGTGATGAGTGCTTTCACAATGATTTATAAAATCCAACCGGAGGGGAAACTAATGAAAATCGACAGAGGTACAAGGGCAGAAGTAAATTTGGACGCTATTGCCAATAATATTCACGCTGCCAGAAAAAATCTGAAAGACTCCACCATGCTTTGCGCGGTGGTAAAAGCAAACGGCTACGGTCATGGGGCGGTTCCTGTGGCGAAGGCCTGCCTGGAAGCCGGGGCCGACTGGCTGGCGGTTGCCATTCTGCAGGAGGCTGTGGAACTGCGGGAAGCAGGGATCACGGCGCCGATCCTTGTGCTGGCGCAAAGCAGCTTCGAGGACGAGGACGGTCCGGACCTCTACTGCATCTCGGCGCATGCGGACGTCGGCGTGCTGTGGGGCACGGTCGGCAGCGCGAAGTATCCGAACCGCGTTTCCGTCAGCATGGACGGACAGTTTGTCAATGTGCTCTACGGCACGAATGCGATCCTCGGCGAACCGCCGCTCTCGCACATCACACGCGGCGCGATCACCAACGACGACCGCAGCAGCGACGTCGAATTCTCGGCCTGTCTGTCCTCTGCCGACAAGCAGGCGGCGTTCGGAAGCAGCGCGCACTTTGATCCCGCATGCGACGCCTTCCTGGTGCAGCTCGCTGAGCCGTCCGCGCTCGATCGCCTGCTGCGTCTGGAAACCGAGGACGGCGTCTATTCGGTCGACATCCGCACCGGCGTGTTCGAACAGTCTGTAGTCACCGCGGCGGAAGCGGCGCTGCACCGGCAGGAGCTGGACCGGCTTGCCGCGCAGGCGCAGAGCAGTCCGGCAGCCGAATGCGAAACGCTCAATCTCACCACGCTGTCCGGCGAGACCGCGGCGCGCTATCTCGACGTGCTTTCGACGACCCTGCAGAGCCATGACATACACCCACGGCGGATCTGGCTCGAGGGCGTCATGCAGTTTGCGTACCCCCAGGATGCGCCGGCCGACGACGCATACCTGCTTGCGCAGTACGAATTCGAAGGCGAGACCGGACCGGAGCTGTTCTGTTACAAAAACGGCGCGATCGCGTGGATGACGCGCGGCTTCGACCCGTACTGTCTCAACACGGTCTACGATCCGATCGGCAATCAGAGCGTAGCGTTCGGGCATTCCTACTGCTACGACAGCAGCGCAATCTCCATGCGCGAAGGGCATCTCAGCCTGTCGGACGGCACTGTGATCGACTTTCAGGCGGAGCTCCCGCTCAACGAGGTCCTGCTCCGCGTCGGTCTGGGCAGTCCGTACTTCGCCTCGGCGCGCGAGGCATTCCTCTGTCTGTACGGAGGCGACGCAGCCGCCGTGTCCGTCGAGACGGTCGCAGGCGACGGGCATATCTTCTTCCCGCAGCGTGAACCGGAGGTCAACGTCCTTACGGTGATCCCGCTCGAACAGCCCGCCGGAAACAACTGACGCGCCGTCAGGTAATGCACGGCGCAAGCCGATACAGGTCTGTCCGCAGAGATCCTTCGTCATTTCATTTCTTAGGATGACAAGCTTCCTGCCTTCCAAAGCCGTGTCATTCCGGAACGGCGTAGCCACTACCTTGTCATTCTGAGAAACGCAGTTTCGAAGAATCTCCATGTGTGCGCACCAAAAAAGACGTGCCGATCGCACGTCTTTTGTCTTTTGCAGTTCAGAACGGCCAGGCGACGCCGAGGATGCGGCCGAGCAGCAGATATCCCGTAGCAAGCCCGCCGAACAGTCCGAGCAGCAGGCCGATGATCGCCGAGGGCAGGCCGCGCTTTTTGTGCTTGATGCACACGGCAATGCCGAGGATGCCGAAGCAGCAGGCAAGCGGCGCAAGGAAAAACGCGCCGGTCGCGACAAGGCGCAGCGCGCGCAGATCGACCGCAAGAATCCTCGCAATACAGGTCAGCACGGCAAACACAAACGTGCCTGCGCCCAGCAGCAGCGCCGCCGTACAGCGTTTGGACGCCGACCGTTCCTCCGTCTTCTCGGTCGGAACGCGTTCAGACGCGCTGAGAGGCGGTATTTCCGTCGGTTCGACGGTCGCAGGAGGAATGACACGATTTCCGCAATTGGGACAGAATTTGACGTCAGCGCTCTTCAGCGGATGTCCGCATTCAGGACAGAACATGACGGTCACCCCTTTTTGCGCGGTTGCGCCGGCGGAAGAACATCAGCACGTACCACAGAATGATCAGCACCTGAAAGACCGCGCCCACCATGAAGAGCATTGCGATGCCTTGGATGGACGGTGCGATGGCGCGGAACGAGACATAGATCGAAGCGACAAGCGCCCAGTCAAGCAGCGAAACGGCGATCGCCTGATGGAGCGTATTGCCCCAGATATGACTGAACACGACGAGCAGAATCATGCCGACCGGCACGCCGTACACAAACGACAGCCAGCCGACCCTGACCTTTGCGAGATAGCAGACGAAAAACGCAATCGCGCTGACGAACACGACGAGTCCCAGTGACAGCAGGGTGATGATCGCATGCCTGCCGCGCAGCTCCTTTTGCGGACGCGCCAAAGGCCCCTCGCGCAAAAACGCGTCGAGCGGAACGTCGTACAGATCGGCAAGCTGACACAGCACCAGCAGGTCCGGCATGCCGTCGCCGCGCTCCCATTTGGACACCGATTTGTCCGAATAGTTGAGTTTCTCCGCAAGCTCCGCCTGCGTCATGCCGGCGCGTTTGCGGTATGCCGTTATCTTCTCTGCGAGTATGGTTCTAATACGGTTTTCTTCCATTTATACATCCTCAAAGCCCTGATTTCGGGGCATTCTACTCTCGGTAGAGTGGCTTTATGCATATTCTACCGGGCGTGTTTCGGGCAATATACCCGGCTGCCTGCCGAATAGGGTGCAAATTCATGATGATATGACTATTATAAAGGCAGAACAGATTTTGTGCAAGACCCAATTATGGCGAACGGAGGTTTCAAATGCAAACAAATCGTGTCATTTCCATTTTCGGCGATTCGATCCTGAAGGGCGTGCGGATGCTCAAGGGCACAACACGCTATTCAACGACCGATGATATCGGCTTGGAATCGATCGCGCGGGCGCATGACTGGGTTCTCGACAACCGTTCCCGCTTCGGCTGCACGGTCACCAAGGGCGAGCTGCTGTTGAACCGCTTGCTGGACACGGGCGAGGCGCCTGCCGCGGTGCTTTTGGAGTACGGCGGAAACGACGCCGATTTCCGTTGGAACGAGGTTTCCGCGAGACCATATGACGAGCATCTGCCGAACACGCCGCTGCCCGTCTTTACGGAAACGATGCGCCGTATGGTGAAGACGCTTCGCGCACACAACGTAAAGCCCGTGCTGTCCACTCTGCCGCCGATTTCCAGCGAACGCTATCTCAACTGGATCACGCGGGACGGTCTTTCCAGAGAAAACATCCTGACGTGGCTCGGCGACGCCAATGCGATCTATCGCTATCAGGAGAACTATTCGCGTGCCATCGAGCGTCTTTCCTCCGAGCTCGACTGCTCGCTCATCGACCTCAGAAGCGCATTCCTCAATCAGCGCGTGCTGCTTCCCTACCTATGCGAAGACGGTATCCATCCAAACGACGCCGGTCAACATCTGATTCACGAGGTTCTTTCCGCTGCAGCGGATCACGTTTAGGCTTGATTTGAGGGGGGTGCAAGAGCGGCACGGAGCAATCCGTGCCGCTTTTGCTTTGTTCATGCCGTCAGGCAATTCACCATTCGTGCACGCAGTGCAATTCATGGCGCAAGCCAATTCATGCGCGGAGCGCAATTCATTTCCGTTCAGAGATCCTTCGTCGCTTCGCTCTTTGGGATGACAAGCTTTTTTAATCTCTTCGTAGGGGAAGGTCGTACCTTCCCGCCTGTCATCCCGAGCGAAGCGAGGGATGACAGAGAACGCGAAAAGCGTGCATACCGACGGGCTGCCGAGGTCGTCAGCACCTA
>CALFIV010000332.1 GCA_937877295.1 uncultured Clostridia bacterium | reverse complement strand
GATGATACTTCTCGGTCGCGGTGATGCTGTCGCCGCCGCCGAGCACCGTAAAGCCCTCGGTGTCCGCCAGCGCCTGCCACAGCGCTTTCGTGCCATATTCGCTTGCTTCCTGTTCAAAGACACCCATCGGGCCGTTGACAAACACGGTCTTGGCCTTCAGCACGCATTCCCGATACCGCGCTGCCGTTTCATGACCGATATCAACCGCGCCGATCGCTTGTGGGATCTCGCCCACAGCCGCTTCCTTGCGTTCGCCGTTTTCAACCCAGCCGAGGTCGTTTGGCAGCAGAATCTTTTCGCCGTACCTGGCATACAGCTCCTTTGCGCGGTCGAAGTATTCGGCGTAGTTCGATTTCACGATAAAATCGTAGCTGCCCTTGCCGATGTCATGTCCCTCTGCAATCAGGAAGATGTTCGCAACCAGACCGCCGGTGAGAATCGTATCGGCAATGCTGCGCTCCAGGACCGTCTGCATCATCTGGAACGCGTCGGAGATTTTCGCGCCGCCCAGCGCAAACACACACGGACGCTTGGGCTCTTCCATGACCGCGGAGACGGTGCAGTATTCCTTCTCAAACAGCCGCCCCATTGCGGAGGGCAGCACCTGCTCAAACCCGCACAGGCTCGGCTGATCGCGGTGCGCCGCCGCAAACGCGTCGCACACATACAGGTCCGCAAGCGGCGCAAGCTTTTGAACCAGCAGCGTCTTTGCCTGCTGTTCGTGACTTAGGCGCAGCTTCATCTCAAACAGCGTCTGTTCCTCGGACACGAACCGCACGTTATCCAAAAGCAAAATATCGCCATCCTTGAGATCGCGAATGGCTTGCCGCGCCGCAGGCCCGCAAACGTCGTCGATCCATTGAACCTCGCGGTTTAAGAGGGATTCAAGCACCGCGGCATGCGGCTTGGTCGTATAAAAATTTTTGTATTCGATGTCGCTGCCCTGATGCGCAAGCAAAACGACCTTTGCACCCTGATCGGACAATTCCCGGATCGTCGGCACGCAGGCCGTGATGCGGTTGATGCTTTTGAGCGTTCCCGCATCACGATCTACGGGTTGATTGATGTCCACACGGCACAGGACCGTTTTTCCGCGCACCGAGAGTTCGTCCAGTGTTCTGATTCCGAACCGCATATGGAAACCTCTCCTGATACTGTATTTTTGTTCAGTCGCTGTCATCCCGCTATACCGTTGTTGTCATTCTGAGCCATGGCGATGCGCGATTGAACGCGCGACGACGCCTATGTAACGAAGTGGAAACGCGAAGAATCTCTGTGCGCAGACATGCTTTCGTTTTGAGATCCTTCGGCGCTGCGCTTCTCAGGATGACAGGTTTTGAACGAGGTGTCATTCTGAGCGGAACGCGAGGAATCTCTGCACGCAAGCTTTTTTCGTTCTGAGATCCTTCATCGCTGCGCGCCTCAGGATGACACGAAGTGCGGGGATGACAGCCGGGATTTTATTTTTTGATGTTCTTGAACCGGCCGATCTTCAGGTACTCGTTCGTCTTCGCCGTACCCTCTTCACGGGTGAGCTGCATCTTCATGGCGGCGCGGATCGCGTCGATCGTTTCGGGGATCGTTACGCTCTCCTGCGGAATGTTGATCGCGTACATGATGTCGTTGCCGCTCTCGACGATGCTGTCCTCCCAAAGCCCGATCTCATACATGTCGCCTCTGCGGTTGCCGAGATCGCGTGCGTACTTAAAGAGGCTCGCGTTACCTTTGAAGCCCTCGTCGATCGTGACGGTGCGAATGCGCGGATGCGCACGGAACGCTTCCAAAGCCATCTCGCGGGTGATCTTCTTGCCGTCTCTCGCGGTCGCGAGCACGGTGATGATATGACCGTGCGTCACCGGCGTGTGCACGAGGATGCCCGTCGCTTCGACGTGCGGCATGATCGTCATGAGGTCGACCGCCTGATGCGACGGCGCTTTGTCGATTTGCAGCGCGTTGGTCAGTCCGCGGTGATAATCGCCCGGGTCTGCGACGCGGCGGATGATCGTGATCGCAACCTTCTCGATGCCGATGGCGCGGTCGAGACAGTCGACCGTGCGGATCAGGCCCGTCGTGTTGCAGCTTGTGAGCTTTAGATAATCCTGACCGACGCCCTTTTCATAGTTTGCGTAGCCGTGGAAGAACACGTCTGCAACGGAGTTCTTCTCGCCGCCCTGGAAGATAGCCTTGACGCCGAGCTTCTCGTAAACTTCCTTGTTCTTGGCGCCCGTGCCGCCGGGAGAGGCATCCAGCATGACATCGACCTTCGCGCACAGCTCTTCAAAGCTGCCCTCGACAGGGATGCCAAGTTCGTCAAACTTGGGCTTGAGCGCCATATCCACGAGGTAGAGCTTGTACTCCACGCCGTTCACGCCGATCATATCGTTTTCCGCCAGAGCTCTGATCGCCAGAGAGGGAGAATGTCCGACGATGCCGACGAGCTCCATATCCTCCTGGAGCGCGACGC
>CALFIV010000331.1 GCA_937877295.1 uncultured Clostridia bacterium | reverse complement strand
GGACATGGTTCTGGGCCGTCTGTCCAGCCAGGTTGCTGCGATTCTCCGCGGTAAGCATAAGCCCATTTTTACGCCTCACGTTGATTGCGGTGACCATGTGATCATCATCAATGCTGAGAAGGTTCGTCTGACCGGCAAGAAGCTCGATCAGAAGAAGCACATCCACCACACCGGTTTCCCGGGCGGAATCAAAGAGGTCTCCTATCGCACCCTGCTCGAAACCAAGCCGGAGTTCGCGGTGTATGAGTCCATCCGCCGCATGATGCCGAAAGGCCCGCTGGGCGACAAGATGCTCAAGAAGCTTCGCGTCTACAGAGGTCCGGATCACAATCACGAAGCACAGCAGCCCAAGACGCTGGAGCTCAAATAATCAGGAAGGAGAAAGACTATGGCAAAAATCGCTTATATCGGCACAGGCAGACGTAAAAAGTCCGTCGCGCGCGTTCGTCTTCTTCCCGGCACAGGCACAATCACGATCAACAAGCGTGACATCGACGAGTATTTCGGCCTCGAAACTCTCAAGATGATCGTCCGTGCACCCTTGGCTCTCACGAACCTCACCGACAAGTATGACGTCAACGTCAACGTCTACGGCGGCGGCACGACCGGTCAGGCCGGCGCGATCCGTCACGGTATCTCCCGCGCGCTGCTCAACGCAGATCCCGAGCTTCGCGGCACGCTGAAGAAGGCAGGGTTCTTGACCCGCGATCCGAGAATGAAGGAGCGCAAAAAGTACGGTCTGCATGCAGCCCGTCGTGCACCCCAGTTCTCCAAGAGATAATTTAGGACACCTTGCAAGACAACACAGAAACCCTTGGAAATCCAGTATTTTCAAGGGTTTCCTGATGTAATACATCAAGAACAATAAAATAAAAGAATATATAGTAGCAGAAGAAAGCACCAAGAACCTTGAACCGCTAAACCCTTGATTTTCCTGCATTTTCAGCGGTTCTTGGTGGTCAATCCACCTTGAACCAAGCAGGAACTGACCAAGAACTGCAAAAGAAAAGACCACCCCTGACTGCAATCAGAAGTGGTCTTCAGAAAATCCTTGGATGTGATACAACCAAGAACCGCAAGGCCGACCGAAAGAGCTGGCCGATCGTAAAGCCCTACTATGACGAGATGGAAAACAAGCAGCAGTGGTGCATCGCCGCTGTGCCCGGCGCGGCTTGGGCAAAGAAGGTCTTTCCCGGACTGCCGAAAGGCAGGGCTGTGGAGGTGCACGCCGAAAAGAATCCGGCGCTGCTGGAGCAGATGATCTCAATGGACGAGGGCGCGGCTTATCTCGGGGAGTGTGCGCTGGTGCCGGTGGATTCCCCGATCTCCGAGTCCGGCTTGCTGTTCTACGATACCCTGTTCGACGAAAATGCCGCTTGTCATTTGGCGCTCAGCATGGGCTTTACGAACACCATCCGCGGCTTTGAGGACAAGACACTTGGGGAATGTCGCCAAATGGGCGTCAACGACTCCATGGAGCACAACGACTTCATGATCGGCTACGAGGGTCTGGACATCGATGCGGTGACAAAGGAGGGCAAAACGGTTCCCGTTTCCCGCCGCGGCAGATGGGCGTTCGAAGTCTGAAATCCGTATCCCGCCTCATGATTGAGGCGGTTTTTTTCTTGCAGCTTTCCTGTGCACGTGGTAAACTGTTCTTACGGAGGGATCGGCATGAAAAGAGAACTGGGGATCGGACGATGCGGACTTGCGTGCTGTCTTTGCAGTGAGAATACGCATTGCAGCGGGTGTAATTCGGGGAACTGTCCAGACAAGCAATGGTGTGAAAACCGCAGATGTTCCATCGAAAAAGGGCTGTATCATTGCTATACGTGCGGTAAAGACTGCCGAAAAGGGCTGCTCTCCAAGATCAAGCCGTACGGATTCACTTTGTTTGCAAAGCGATACGGCGAAAAGGCGTTGTTGGACTGTCTCGAACGCAACGAACAAAACGGCGTGGTCTATCACCGTGAAGGCGTTGTCGGCGATTATGACGGCTTTGACGATGCCGAAACGCTGATCGCGTTCATTCGGACAGGCAAACGCTGACACATGTTATAGGAGGTCCTATGCTCTATCACGCTTCGCAGACACCGGGCATCTCAATGCTTGAGCCTCGCATCTCAAACGAAGGCGTACCGCGCATCTACTTTTCCGCAAAGCGCGAAAACACGCTGGTGTATCTTTCCAATGCGGTCGAGAAGACTTGCAGAGAATGCAGCTTTGCGCATACCGGCAAGTGGCAGAAATGGGCAAGCTACGGGTTCACAAAAGACGGACTCCTGCGGTTTGAGGAATACTACGAAAATGCGCTCGCCGAAACTTACAGCGGCGTTTCCGGATATCTGTACGCGGTCGAAAACAGCAAAGCGATCGTGCCGTTTGCAAACATTCGCGACGCGTATTATGCCGATGAGCCGGTTGCAGTCGCATCCTGTGAGTTCATACCGGACGCTTTAAAGGCGCTGCTCGAAGCCGAACGGGAGGGGAAGATTGTCATCATGCGATATGCGGACGCGCCCGAGAAGATGCACGAGTGGCTCAGACGGACCATTCCGGAAGAGTACCGCAACGCCTCGCCGGACTATCGCTTCTTTCTCGAACAAAAGTTTCCGTATGTATCGGAGCTGAACTGAACCGGAGCGCCGCAAGCCGGCGCTTTTTCATGCCTTGCGAAACAAGCACATTTATGATATCATATATTTGTAAAATTTTCGGGAGGCGAACGGTCATGCAGATCTTGATCAAAAACGGCACGGTGGTGCGCTCGACGGGTAAAAAGCAAGCGGACGTCCTGATACGGGACGGGAAGATCGCAAGGATCGCGCCGGACATCGAAGCGGAGGCAGATCGCGTCATTGACGCAGCAGGCTGCTATGTGTTTGCCGGATTCATCGACACGCACACGCATTTCGATCTCGATCTCGGAACGACGGTCACGGCGGATAATTTCGAGACCGGTACAAAGGCGGCGGTTGTCGGCGGCACAACGACGGTACTCGATTTCGCGACACAGGATAAGGGCATGACGATGCACGACGCGCTTGAGCTTTGGCACAAAAAGGCCGAAAAAAGCAGCTGCAACTACGGCTTCCACATGGCGGTCTCCGAATGGAACGATGAACGCAAAGCTGAGGTCGACGACATGTTCCGGGAGGGCGTCAGCTCGTTTAAGATGTACATGGTCTATGACGCCATGAAGGTCAACGACGGACAGATCTACGACGCCCAGAAGTTCATCAACGAACGCGGCGGCATCATCGGCGTACATTGCGAAAACTACGATGTGCTGCAAGCGCGCATCGCCGAGGAAAAGGCAAAGGGTCATATGGATTCCACGGCGCACCCGGTTTCGCGGCCGCAGGCGGTCGAAGCGGAAGGCGTGGCGCGGCTGATGCGCATTGCGGAGCTTTCCGGCGCGCCTGCATGGGTGGTGCATTTGTCCACTGCGGACGGACTCGAAGAGGTGCGCAATGCCAGAAAACGCGGCGTGGAGGTCTATGCGGAATCGTGTCCGCAGTATATCACGCTCGACGTATCCCGCTATGCCGATCCGGACGGCGTAAAGTTCGTGATGTCTCCGCCGCTGCGCGAAGCGCGCGACCGCGCGGCGATCCTCAACGGCATGCAAAGAAAGGACATCGATTTCATCGGAACAGACCATTGCTCGTTTACCATGGCGCAGAAGGCAATGGGCAAGGACGATTTCTCCAAGATCCCGAACGGCGGCGCGGGCGTGCAGAACCGCGCGGAGCTTATCTATACCTACGCAGTGAAAACCGGCGCGATCACGCCGGAGCGGATGGCGCTGCTTCTTTCCGAACGCGCGGCGCGTCTGTTCGGCATGTATCCGAAAAAAGGCGTTTTACGCGCAGGCAGTGATGCGGATGTGGTCGTCTTCGATCCGAACGATCCGCATACGATCTCATGGAAAACCAATCTGCACGCATGCGACAATTCGCCCTATGAGGGAATGGAGGCCGCGGGACGTACGCGCGACGTCATCTTGAACGGTGAGCTTGTCGTAGAAAACGGGCAGCTCATCAAACCGTACTGCGGACGGTACGTGTTCCGCAATCCATGTGAAAGGTATCGCAAATGAAAATCGCATTGGTACTGGCCGCCGCGGGCAGCAGCACACGGTTCGGCAGCGACAAACTGGCATATCCGATCGACGGCAAGCCGATGCTGATGCACGCGCTTGAGCTCTACACGCGTCTGCAGGATTCGTTTTGCGTACGCGTTGCGGTGCTGAAACCCGACGCGGGCGAGCGCAAACAGACCGCAATGCAGATGGGCTATCGCATTGCGGAGAACGCGCATGCAAGCGAAGGCATGGCGACGAGCGTTGTGCTCGGGACGCTCATGGCCTCAGAGAGCGAACCGGACGGGATTCTGTATGCGGTAGGGGATCAGCCTCGCGTCCGGGAAGAGACGGTTAAAAAGCTTCTCAGGACGTTTGAGCAAGATCCGACACGCATCGTCGCGCCGATCGCAAACGATAAGCGCGGCAACCCCGTCTTGTTTCCGAAATCTTTGATTCCGGAGCTTTTGGCGCTTTCGGGAGACATCGGCGGCAGTCAGGTGATCGCAAAGCATCCCGAGCTTTTGACCACGGTCGAAGCGACGCTTGAGGAGTTGACGGATATCGATGTGCGCGAGAGCGGTTCGCAATACTATGCGCTGCACGGCAACATCCTGTCCGTACCGCAGCTCGGTGTGCTCGACGCGGTCAAAAACGGATACATGGTTCTGAACGGCGACGGCGTGATCGAAGGCGTGTTCGAGAAGCTTCCGGAGCGATTCAAAAGTGCGCAGCTTGCGGATTACGGCGACGCGCTGATCATGCAGTCGTTCTGCGATATGCACCTGCATGCGCCGCAGTACCCTATGCTCGGTATGGGCATGGACCTGCCGCTCCTGGACTGGCTCAACACCTATACGTTTCGCACCGAAGCAAGGTTTGCCGATCCCGAATATGCCCGGATGCACTACCGCAATCTGGCGGACCGGCTTGTCGGCTACGGCACAACGCGTGTATGTATGTTCTCGTCGCTCCATACGGATGCGACGCTGATCCTGATGGAGGAACTGGAGCGTGCGGGCATTTCCGGCTACGTCGGCAAGGTCAATATGGACCGCAACAGCCCCGATTACTATTGCGAAACGACAGAGGAGAGCAAGCGTGAAACGCTGCGCTGGCTCGATGCGTGCGATCGGTTTTCGCGCATCCGTCCGATGCTTACGCCGCGGTTTACGCCTTCGTGCTCCGACGAGCTGATGGCGTGGCTCGGAACGCTTGCCAACGAGCGCAAGCTGCCGGTACAGTCGCATCTTTCCGAGAACCGAAGCGAGATCGACTGGGTGCGTTCCCTGCATCCGGATTGCGAACAGTACTGGGAAACCTACGAAAAATACGGGCTTTGGAAGAACGATGCGCTGATGGCGCATTGCGTGCACAGCGACCCGCGCGAGCGCGAGGCGATCAGACGGCACGGCGTAACCGTCGTGCATTGCGCCGATTCCAATACAAATCTCTGCAGCGGCATTGCGCCGATCCGGACGATGCTTGATGAAGGGATCAAGGTGACCTTGGGCAGCGATATCGCGGGCGGCGCACATCTTTCGATGCTCAACGTCATTCAGATGTCGATCCGCGCGTCCAAGCACAAGCGCATCGAAACGCAATGGGAGACGCCGTTTTTATCGGTGATTGAAGGGTATTATCTCGGTACAACGGCAGGCGCGCTGTATTTCGGTGCAAAGCCCGGTTTCCAAAAGGGCGACAAACTGCATGCCGTGGTCATCGACGATCGCGAATATCCCGATACGGCCATGCTGACCTTGCGCGAGCGGTTCGACCGTGCGGTCTACATTGCAGAACCGAAGGACATTGTTGCCGTTTACGGCGAAGGCAAACGCCTCAAATAAGCGCATATCGCAGAAAAAACAACACATCCTATCCGAAAAAGAATTGTCATCCTGAGAAGCGACGAAGGATCTCGACACGAAACACGGAGATTCTTCGCCTGCGGCTCAGTATGACGATCGTTTGTCAGGGGATGTGTGTTTTTATGTGGACCTCTCGTATTCTGATGACCGTGACTGCTCTGCTGCTGTGCGGTGGCTGGCTTGATGCTGTTGTGGACCGCTTCCGAAAGCGCGTGTTGCTGGTGCTGCTGCCGGTGCTGTTCGCACTCACGTTTGTGCCGCCGCTCCGGGAAACCTATGTGCACGCGTATGCTGCGCCGTGCGCGTTTCTGCTGTGTGCCGCCGTGCTCTGCCCCACGGACCGTCCGATCGGCGCGCTGCTTGCTTCCGCGTTCGGCGGGATTGCAGGCTGGAAGCTTGCCGATTCCTTTCCGCTGTTTGCGGAGCTCGGCCTTTTGATCGCCGTGCCGGCGGTCGTCTTTTCGCTCTTTTACTGCCGCGAAAACAACGCAAGGGTGCTGGCTGTCGCCTCTGCACCCTTTGTCATGCTGTTTTGCCGTGCGGTGGGGGATTATACGCTGTTCAACAGCGCGGTCATTGAGCTCGGAAACGGGGACGCGTCAGCGGCGCAGTCCGCGGGACTTTTGCTGCTGCTTTGCGGCGGGGCGCTCCAAAAGCGATTCCCCGTCAGGCTTCGCGCGATCATACAGCGCCGAGGCGATCAGCGCGGTCAGCGGTACGGCAAGAATCAGCCCGATGCTGCCGGCAACGCCGGTGATGACCTCGTGCGTAATATAGTCGCCGGAGAGGATGGCCTTGACGTCCCAATTGTAATAACGGATCAGGATCAGGTTGACAAGCGCGCCGCCGGTAAAGGCGAGGATAAGCGTGTTCGTCATCGTACCGATCGCGTCACGGCCGATGTTCATGCCGGAGCGCAGGAGCGCACCGAAATGCAGCGAGGGATCGACAGCCTTCAATTCGTTGATCGAGGACGAGATGCTCATTGCAACGTCCATCACCGCGCCGAGCGCAGAAATCACGATGCCGGAAACGAACAGACCGCGTAATTGGATCAGCGTGCCCTGATATTTGGCCTGAATCAACGTGTCCGTCTCGGCAACGTTGTATTCCAAACCGTCCAGATGCGCGATGCGTCCGGCGAGATAGCCGAACAGGCAGGCAACCGAAAAACCGGCGATCGTGCCGAGAATCGCTGAAAGCGTCTTGCGGCTCAATCCGTCAAGCAGAAGGAAGCATACGACCGTCACCACGACGCACAGCGCAAGCGTCAGCGGGATCGGGGAGAAGCCTCTCAGCAGTGCGGGTACGAGCAGGAAGACGATGCAGGCAAGCGTAAACGCGAGTCCGAGAATCGAACGCAGACCGACCCGCTTTCCGATCAACGCGACGAGGATGAGAAAGACCGCAACAAGGCCGAGCAGCAGCCATTGGCGATTGTAGTTCATCACGGAGAGGGAGATGGCGGGCAGACCGTTTTCGTCAAGCTGCGATTCGTCGGTCAGGATAAAGACAAGCAGCGACGTGCCGACCTTTGCGTGCTTGTCAAACAGCTTGCTCATGAAGTTGGTGAGCTGCACCTGCCGTCCCTTGTGCGTGCCGGTCGAGATTTCGACGAGAAGCTCCTGCGAGCCGACGCGGACGTTCTCCGTCTGCGGGTCTTCGTGCGAGTCGTCCGAAAGGACCTCCAGCACCTTCGCATAAGCGTAGGAATATGATTTCATACCGACGCCGTTGTCCGCATAAATGCCGGATACCGTTCCGGTTTCAAAAAGCTGCCGGTTGCTGTCGGCGGCAAGCGCGAGGTGCGTAAAATAGACCTGGGCAGCATCATCACGATCGGCATTGTATTTGGCGATCGGCCGGCGTACCCAAACGGAAAACCAAACACAGCCCAGAACAAGCACGAGGATCACGATCACGGATACCCATACCTTCGGCTGCTTCAGCTTTGCAAGATACTCTTTCATATGCCCATTATACCGTGCTTTGCCGTTTTTCGTCAAGACAAACGCTGTCCCGAAGGACAGCGCATTGATCAATTATTCTTCGTAAATACGCGGCACCCGATCGCCGATCGACAGCAGGATTTCGTACGAGATCGTATCTGCCTTGTCTGCGAGCTCGTCGGCGGTGATCTTTTCATTGCCCTGACGGCCGATCAGAACCACTTCGTCGCCGACTGCGACGCCGGGCACTTCGGAAACGTCGATCATCATCTGATCCATGCAGATCGTGCCGACCTGCGGGCAGCGAATGCCGCCGACCAGTACGTCGGCTTTGCCGGTCAGACAGCGCTTATAACCGTCGCCGTAGCCGATCGGAACGGTGGCAATGCGCGTGGGACGCGAGGTGACGAACCGAAGACCGTAGCTGACGCCTTCGCCGGCAGGCAGCGTTTTGAGATTGCTGATGTGCGTATAGAGCGACATGACCGGAGTCAAACCGCTCCCTTCGGTGCGGCGCGCATCCGGATGACAGCCGTACAGCGCGATGCCGAAGCGCACCATGTCGTACTGGTACTGCGGAAAATCGAGCGTCGCGCCGGAGTTTGCCGCGTGTACAACGGGATTGAACCCGCGTTCGCGAATGTGCCGAACGAACGCTTCAAAGCGCTCCGCCTGCAGATCGGTAAACGCAGGATCGGATTCGGACTTTGCAAAATGCGTGAACACGCCGCTCATCTCCACATGCGGGCAGGCTTCGAAGGCGTCCAGCACCTCATCAAGCTGCGCGTTGTCGAGCACGCCGATGCGGTGCATGCCGGTATCGAGCTTCAGGTGCGCATGCGCAATCTTGCCGCCTGCTCTTGCGCAGCGCTCCAGAGCCTGTACCTGCCTGGCCGTAAAGACGGCGGGGGTAAGGTCGTTTGCCGCAACGGCCGGCATGTGATCGGGATCGGTTACGCCGAGAATCAGGATCGGCAGCGTCACGCCGTGCGCACGCAGAGTGAGTCCCTCCTCGGGAATTGCGACAGCCAGCATGTCGACGATTCCGGAATGCTGCAGATATTGACCGACTTCCGCAAGACCGTGTCCGTAGGCATTGGCCTTGATGACGGCCAGAAACTTGGTTTCCGGCTTTAAGGTACGCTTTGCATAGCGAATGTTTTTCAAAAGTGCGGGCAGCTGAATGACTGCATAAGTACTGCGAAGCATAAAATCCCTCCCTTTTTCCGTAGGCAATTCTACAAGAACCGTTCAAAAATGTCAATTCCCTTTCGCCGAAAAGGCGTACTTTTCGGGCTCGACACAAATCATCGAAAAAATGTTAACAAATTATTCAAAAACACTTGCTTTTTCAAGACCTTGGTGCTAAAATGGGATACACAATACAAGATATAGGGGTTTCTATGGTCAGAATTATCTCCGGATCGGCGCGTGGCAGCTTTTGTTCTCGGATAAGGTGCCGGAATATGCGGCAGTCAATACCTCCGTGGAACTTGCCAAGACCGTTTGCAGGTCCTCATCGGGATTTGTGAACGCGGTGCTCCATAAGATATTGGAACTCCCCGAAGACAAAAAGGACAGGCGTCTTATGAGAAGCGATGTCAGGGTATCCCTTAAAAGCGAGATCTTCGGCGTTCTCAAAAACTCCTACGGCAGGGAACGGGCAATAAGTATCGGTGAAGCTTTCCTTGAGGTGCCGCCCCTTACCGCAAGGTTCGATCCCAAGAGGATATCCTTCGAGGAGTTATCCTTAAAGCTTCAGAAGGACGGTTACGGAGTAAAGCCCGGGGAATTCATGGAGGAAGCGGTGATCATCACTCCATCGGAGATCCCCATAGATAAGACCGCCGCTTTTATCGACGGCGATATCATGATGCAGGGGGAAGGAGCTATGCTCGCCTCCCGTATAGCGGATCCCCATCCCGGAGATCTCGTCCTCGACTGTTGCTGCGCCCCGGGGGGAAAGACCACCCATATGGCCCTCCTTGCGGATGATGATCTTACGATCCTTGCCATGGACAAGAAGGGAGCAAGACTTGAAAGGGTCAGGGAAAACCTTCAAAGGTTAAAGATAAGATCCGTGGAACTCTCTGAGGGAGACGGAACGACATTCAGAAGCGACAGGCTGTTTGATATCATCCTGGCGGATGTTCCCTGCAGCGGAACCGGACTTCTGGGAGGTAAGCCCGATATCAGGGTGAAGCTGGATTACGAGAGGATAAAAAGCCTCATTCCCGTGCAAGCGGAGATCCTTTCCAATATCTCCTCATATGTTGCTCCCGGAGGAACCCTGGTCTACAGCACCTGTTCCGTAAATAAGGCCGAGAATGAGAAGCAGATAGAATCTTTTCTTCTGGATCATCCCGATTTTTATGCAGATGACATAACGCAATATCTTCCTTCCAAGCTTATAATGGATGAAGAAAGAAAAGAGCTTGCAGGGCGGGGGATGATAACGCTCCTTCCGGATACCGACCATTGCGAAGGCTTCTTCGTTGCAAGGCTCAAGAGGAGATAAGATGCCCGATAAGAGATTCATACTGGATCTTTCAGCCGACGAGATAAAGGAGTGGTGTAAGGAGAACGCCCTTCCGTCCTTCCGTGCCGGCCAGATATATAAGTGGGTCAGCTCAGGAGTCATAAAGACCGAGGAGATGACCAATATCCCCAAGGATATAAGAGCCCGTTTGGAATCCTCCTTCATCATGGAGGGAATGGTCATTGTAAATGAGTTCGTCTCCAAGATCGACGGCACTGTGAAACTCGTTTTCTCCCTTGCCGACGGAAATATCATAGAAACGGTAATAATGCGGTATAAGACGGGCCTTTCCGTTTGTATATCCTCCCAGGCGGGATGTAAGATGGGTTGTACCTTCTGCGCCTCCGCCAAGGCGGGATTCGGAAGATCCCTCACCGCCGGAGAGATGAAGGGGCAGGTGCTCCTTGCCGGAAGATTCATGGGGGAGAAGATCAGGAATGTTGTCGTCATGGGTATAGGTGAACCCTTTGATAACTACGATAATCTCCTCTCGTTCATCAGTTACATGAACGACCCGGAGGGGGTCAATATGGGATCCCGTCACATAACGGTCTCCACCTGCGGAATCATCCCAAAGATAGAAGCCTTCACGGCCCTTAAGCTCCAGGTCAACCTGGCGATCTCCCTTCATGCGCCCAACGACGAGTTGCGCCGGGAGCTGATGCCGGTGCCCGCCCACTATCCCCTGAGGGATTTGATCGATGCCTGCAGGAAATATGTTGCGGTGACGGGAAGAAGGATCACCTTCGAGTATTCCCTTTTCGACAATGTCAACGATACCGTTTCCTGTGCAAGGCAGCTCAAGGAGCTCCTGGGAGGGCTCAATTGCCATATCAATCTGATCGCCGCCAACGAGTTCCCGGGAAGTCCCTATAAGAGGAGTTCCTCCAAGCGCATCGATGTGTTCAGGAAGGAACTGGAACGCCTGGGCCTTAATGCCACATTGCGAAGGGAGATGGGGACCGATATCATGGCGGCCTGCGGTCAGCTCAGAAGGGGTATGGAGGAGAAGAAATGAGCCTTTATGCCGTCCTGTCTGAAAAGGGAAACGTCAGATTCCGCAACGAGGACAGCTACGGCGTCAGGGAGCTTGACGGAGGATTCCTCATGGCAATAGCCGACGGTATCGGAGGCGAGAAGGGCGGCAAGGAAGCCGGGCAGATCGCCGTGGACGCGATACTTGCTTCCGTCCCCGGGGATATCGCGGGATATGACGAGGAAAGACTTCAGGCCTTTTTTGACAGGGCATTCGTGGATATTAACAGGAAGATCCTCCTTTTCGCCCTGAATGACTTGCGTCTTGCCGGCATGGGAACCACGTTGACGGTGGCTCTTGTTACGGGAAACAAGTTGTTTGTCGCCCACATGGGAGATACCAGGGCGTATCTCATTCACCGCTCCTCCATAACGAGACTTACCCACGATCATGCCTCGGAGACAAAAAGCGATGACGGATCGTCTGTATCTCGAAGGCTTTTGAGATCCCTGGGCGAAAATGAGTACCTCAAACCCGACTTTTATGTTTATAATATAATTTATGGTGATATGATATTACTGTCCTCGGACGGCATTCACGCCTACCTCACGGATGACGAGATAGTGAAATGCCTGAAGGAAAGGGGACACCCGGATCGTTGCCTTAAAAGACTGATAGAAGCATCCCTTGAGGCGGGATCCGATGATAATGTTACGGCGCTCCTCTACAAGGCGGAGCCTAAGTGACAAAGGAATAAAGGAGTATATCTATATATGAGCGTACAGGGCCCTGAAGGCATGATATTT
>CALFIV010000330.1 GCA_937877295.1 uncultured Clostridia bacterium | reverse complement strand
CCGGAGGCATATCGATGAACATCACGTCGACGTCCTTCCAGATGACGTCGGTCCAGAACTGTTTGACGGTTCCGGCAATGATCGGTCCGCGCCAGATGACCGGGTCGGTCTCGTTTTCGAGCAGCAGGTTGATCGACATCAGATCGATGCCGAGCTTCGAGCGGGCGGGGAAGAGCCCCAGCTCGTTTCCGGTCGCCTTCTCATGCACGCCGAATACGTTCGGGATCGACGGACCGGTGACGTCCGCGTCGAGGATCGCGGCATGATCGCCGTTGCGCATTGCGTTGACGGCCAGAAGAGAGGTGACGAGAGACTTGCCGACGCCGCCTTTGCCGGACAGCACGGCAATGACCTTCTTGACGGACGACATGGCATGCGGCTGTTCACGGAAGTCCTCGGTGCGCTCCGAGCAGGACTGGGAGCATGTGCTGCAATCTTGGGTACAATCGCTCATGGGATATGTTCCTTTCTGCGTCACGCTTGCGTGGTGACACCCTTATTGTTCTTTTTGCGGGAAGAGGGAATCTCACCCGCCTTGGTCAGCGCGATCTTCGTCAGCACCGGTCCGATCAGTTCATAGACCAGCGTCGCAAACAGTACGATCGCAACGATCTGCTGCGATACGCCGGCCGCATGCAGCTCGGGGTTTGCGGCGACGGATTGCGCCATACCGATCGCAACGCCCGCCTGCGGTAACAGTGTGATGCCGAGATAGTTGCGCACCGTGCGTTCCGACTTCGAAAGCGCAGAGCCTAAGAACGCGCCGAAGTATTTGCCGAACGAACGGGCGACGAGATACACAACGCCCATGATGCCGACGATCGGCAAAAGCCGGAGGTCAAGCTCCGCGCCGGACAGTACGAAGAACAGCATAAACAGCGGAGGCGTCCACTGTTCCGAACCCTGTAAAATTTCGATCGCGTCGCGGCGCAGGTTTGCAAACATCGCGCCGATCATCAAGCACACCAGCAGCGAGCTGAGATCAAGAAGCTCGGAAAACGCAACGCCGAGCACGACCGCGGTGATCATCAGGCAAAGCCGGTTGGCCTTGGACCGGAAAAAACGCATGCACAGAGTCAGCAGCGCGCCGAGCGAAGCACCGATGCCGATCGACAGGACGATCTCGAGAAGCGGCTTCAAAACAGCCTCGCTGACCGTGATCGCAGCGCCGGAACACAGCGACTTTGCAAGCGAAAAGCAGATCGAGAAGATCATCAGACCGATCGCGTCGTCGAACGCGACGACCGGC
>CALFIV010000329.1 GCA_937877295.1 uncultured Clostridia bacterium | reverse complement strand
GACTGGAGTTCAGACGTGTGCTCTTCCGATCTAGGTCCGCCCGCAAGCGGTAAAATAACTGTCCGGAATTCGCTGCCCTGGCTTTTGTGTATGGTGATACAATATGCAAGATCAAGTTCTTCAAATTGCGCGTATGCATATTCGGCAACACGACCGTCATCAAAGCAGATGACAGCCGTTTTCTCATTGGGAATAAAACGCAGAATTGTACCGAAATCGCCGTTGAATACGCCGACGCCTTCTTCGAATTGGCCGTTCATTTCCGGCTTTCGCCATTCTACTTTGTAATTATTCCGGATCTGCATAATCTTATCACCTTCCCGGAATACGGTTGCGCCAGATACATACTCTTGCTTCAAGTAGGAAGGCGGGTTCATGACGCTTTGAAGGAGTTGGTTCAACTCTGCTACGCCGAGCGCAGTCGTTTTCATCGGAACAAGCACCTGAACGTCCATCAAGGTTTCATTCGTTCCGAGACGCGACGATTCTTTTTGTACAAGCTGAACAAGTCTGTTTCGGATCATATCGATCCCCGGAATTTCTTCAAAGATGAAATCGGAATCATGATCAGAAAGCACAGGCATTCTGCCGCTGTTGATCAGATGCGCGTTTCGAACGATGGCAGATCTTTGTGCCTGACGGAAAATCTCTGTCAGGCGGTAATACGGCAAGCATTCGGACGCGAGTGCGTCGGAAAAAACATTTCCGCATCCGACGGGCGGGAGCTGATCCCGATCTCCAACAAGAATCAGGCGCATGCCTTTTGTCATTGCCTGTAAAAGCGCATACATCAAAGGCGCGTCGACCATGGACATTTCATCGACAATGACGGCATCTGTCAAAAGAGGGTTGTCGCGATTGCGCTGAAATCCTTCATTCGGTATATATTCCAGCAATCGGTGAATGGTTCTGGCTTCCTTGCCGGTAGCTTCCGTCATGCGTTTAGCGGCGCGTCCTGTCGGTGCGGCAAGCTCAACCGCAAATCCCTTTTCCTGCATACAATCGGAGATGCAGCGGATAATGGTCGTTTTACCTGTGCCGGGACCGCCTGTAATGATGGAGACGCCGCTGTTGAGTGCGAGCAAGACCGCTTTTTGCTGTTCCGAAGAAAGCTCAATACCGGACAGCATTTGCCACGCCTTCAAATCCCATACTTCTGTGTTTTGCAAGGTTTTCAGAAGCAACAGTTTTTTTGCAAGGTAATCTTCAATCTTCAGAAGATAGGGGAGATAGACCGCGTCAAGACCGTTGACTTCGCAGGATAACAGATCTTCGCCGCTTTCCATCCATTCGATTGTTTCCGTAATCGCTTCTGCTGATGCGCCCAAAAGCTCTGATGATTTTTGAATCAGAATATCACGCACAAGGAACATGTCTCCGCGTTCATCCCGCGCTTGCTGCAAGCAGTATCGAATTCCTGCCATCAGTCGCGCAAGCGAATCGGTTTCAAAGCCTGCTACATGCGTTGCGATGCGATCGGCGGTCAAAAAGCCTATGCCGTCGATATCGTCAATCAACTGATATGGGTTCTCCTGCACCTTTGCAAGGCACAGATCACCGTATGTTTGCATCATCTTGTATGCTTGACCGACGGTGACGCCATACGGTTCGAGACTCAGCAGAACATCGCGAAGCAGCTTATTTTCATGAAACGAATCGGCAATCATCTTGGCTTTCTTCTTACCGATTCCGGATATTGTTGTCAAGCGTTCCGGTTCATGCTCCAGAATATCGAGCGTATCCATTCCGAAAGCAGCAACGATGGCTCGTGCCATGGCCGGGCCGACGCCTCGTACCACACCGCTTTCCAGATACTTGATGATTGCCGTTTCGCTTGACGGCGCTTTCCGCTCAAAGGATGCTACTTTGAACTGCGTTCCGAAGCGGGCGTGATACGTGCTTTCGCCGGTGAGGATGACCGTGTCGCCCGGATTCAGTAGCGGAAGCGTACCGACACAGGTTGTTACCTGTTTTTCATCGTTCGACAGCAGCGTCAAAACAGTGTAACCGTTTGACGTGTTCCGATACACAATGGATTGGATTGTTCCGCTTAGTTCCATATTGTTTATCAAAGGAAAGCCTCCGCAAATGCGGAGGCGCAGGTATCAGAAGTTCAAACGTTCTTCGATGTAGGAACGCAGCTCGGTGATCGGCAGACGCACCTGTTCCATCGTATCACGATCGCGCACCGTAACGCAATGATCCGTTTCGGAATCAAAATCGTAAGTGATGCACAGCGGCGTGCCAATTTCATCCTCACGGCGATAGCGTTTGCCGATGGAACCTATTTCGTCGTATTCGACCATGAATGCCTTCGCCAGCTCGTCACGGATGGCCATCGCTGGCTCTGCCAGCTTCTTGGACAGCGGCAGAACGGCGGCCTTTATGGGAGCGACGGAAGGATG
>CALFIV010000328.1 GCA_937877295.1 uncultured Clostridia bacterium | reverse complement strand
AACTCTCTTTGATCTGCTCCGCTGTGTGCGCGCGTCCGATGCGTCTGAGCGTTTCGTCCGACATGGTCTGCGGATTGATTGAGATGCGCTCCACGCCGTGCGCACGTAACACTTCCAGTTTGTCTTTGGTGATCGTGTCGGGTCTGCCCGCTTCCACGGTGCATTCCATGCCGAAGCCGCCGTATTGCCGTTCGGTATGCGTCAACAGCGCATCAAGCTGTTCCGCGCTGAGCACCGTCGGCGTGCCGCCGCCCAAGTACGTTGCGCGGATGCGATAGCCGCCGTCGCGCAAAAGCCTCGCGCCGTTTTCGATATCGCGGTACAAAAACGGCAGATATTCCTCGATCGCGTTCTTTTTGGCAAGCTCCGCGCCGAACGAGCAATACAGGCAGCGCGTTTTGCAATAGGGTATGCCGATATACACATCGAGATCGCGCGCGCCGACCGATTCGATGACCGGCTTCTGCACAGCGTTGATCGTCGCCGCAAGCCGCAGCTTGTCGATGCGCACCGAAAAAACGTCCCGGAACTGCCGCACCGCTTCCTCGTCGCCGACACGAAGGCACAGCTCGCGCAAAAGCTTGGTCGGCCGGATGCCGGTAAGACTGCCCCACGGCATCTCCATAGGTTTGATGCGCTGCATCAGCGCGTACGCCGCGCGCTTCAGAGCGCGCTTTTCCTGCCGCTTGCGGTCGAGCGGATCGGCGGCGTCAAACGTATAGTCCGCCGTAACCGGCGTACCGTCGGGCAGCAGCCGCGCCGAAGCAGTTTGCTGTATATCGTCCAGCATAACCGAAAGCGAAAGCTCCGTGTCCGGACCTTCCGTGTCCGTGATCGACACAAGGCCCAGGAACATGCGGATCTCCTCGGCGATGTCATTTGCGTATTGCGGCGCGTTGGTGTTCAGATAAACCACGGTTCTGCCTCGCTGATGATGGGATTGTTTGCGCGTTCATGCGCAACGGTCGTCGCTTCGTCGTGTCCCGGATAGATCCTGTAATCGTCCGGAAGCGCAAACAGCACGTCCAGAATCGAATGCCGCAGCGCGTGAAAATCGCCGGTCGGCAGATCGTACCGTCCGTAGCTTTCAAAAAACAAGGTATCCCCGACGAACGCGCAGCGCTGTTCGTCGCAGACAAATGTGACGCCGCCGACGGTGTGTCCCGGCGTTGCAAGCACGCGGAAATGCAGTCCCGCAGCCTCGAACGTATCGCCGTCGAACAGCTTCACGTCGGGTTCGACCGGCGTAATGGAGATGCGCTGCATCAGCGAGAGGCTTTGGAGGTTGCTTTTAAGTCCGATCGCGTCCGCATCGGAAATATAGATCGTTGCGCCGGTTTCGGCCTTGAGTTTTGCCACGCCGAGCATGTGATCGAAATGCCGGTGTGTGACCAGAATATCCGAGAGCGTCCAGCCGCGTTCCCTGAGCACGGAAAGCGCCAGCTCTGCGTCCGACGGATCGATGACCGCAACGGTATTTGCGCCGTCGCGTCCGACGAATATCATGTTCGCCGCGATCGGACCGCAGGGATAGATCTCAAGAATCATATCAAAATCCTTTCTTGGAATCGAGCAGAATCGTAAACGGTCCGTCGTTTTGGATCGAGACCTTCATATCCGCGCCGAACCGCCCGGTCTCAACCGGCAGAGCCGTCTTCAGCGTCGCGATGCAGCGTTCATATAGCGGGATCGCCGTTTCCGGACGTGCCGCATGGCTGTAGCTCGGACGCCGGCCCTTTCTTGCGTCGCCCAGCAGCGTAAACTGGGAGATCAAAAGGATCGCACCTCCGACGTCCAGTACGGACTTATTCGGCACGCCGTTTTCGTCGTCGAAGATGCGAAGCCCCAAAAGCTTCTCCGAGATATAATCCGCGTCAGCCGCCGCATCGTCCTCCGATACGCCGAGCAAAACGCAAAGTCCGTTCGAAATCGCGCCGACGGTCTCGCCGTCGATCCTGACCGACGCTTCGGTCACGCGCTGTACCACTGCCCGCATCGTTCCCTCCTATACGCGGAATACGTCCACAACCTGCTTGAGCTTTCTGAGATTTGCGACGATCACGTTCAGCTGCTCGGCGTTCGACACCGTACAGGTGATCTCCATCGCCGCATACCCGTCGTCGGTCGAGCGGCTACTGAGATCGGTCATATTGACGTTCAGGCTCAGCAGCACCTTGGAGACCTCCAGAAGCGATCCCGGTTTGTCCTCGATGAACACGCGGATCGTCGCAGAGAAGCTTGTGCGCTCATCCATCGCCCATTCGACCTCAATCATACGTTCGGCGTCCTGCATCAGGCTCTGCACATTCTTGCAGTCCGCGCGATGCACCGACACGCCGCGGCCGCGCGTGACGTACCCGATGATCGGGTCGCCCGGCAGCGGATTGCAGCAGTTTCCGAAAAACACCGCCATGCCCGGATCGCCGTGTACATAAATGCCCTTCGGGTTCGGCTTCCTCTGCAGCTTCTTGGGCTGCTCCAGCTCGCCGTCTTCCAGCTTCTTCTGCATCTCATCGAGACGTTCCTCCTTGCGATGCAGATCCATGAGCTTGTGCAGCACCTGCCCCGCGGATACGCCGCCGAAACCGATTGCCGAATACAGATCGTCAAGCGACACGTGCAATATGGTGCCGATCAGCTCGCAGTCGGGCGCCTCGATGCCTTCGGAGCGCATAAGCTTGTCGTTGCCGATGAGCGGCCTGAAAACCGGGCATGCCACAGCAGCGTCGGTTGCCCGTATGTTTTCTAGCGTTTGCGAAGCCACCTGTCCG
>CALFIV010000327.1 GCA_937877295.1 uncultured Clostridia bacterium | reverse complement strand
CGGGGTAACGGTTTCTATATCAGAGCGAGTTTCGCACCGTGCTACACTTATTCGTTTTTGCCTTTTCGTTTCAAGAGCAAAACTTGCCAAGAGCAAGTTTCGCCGCGGCAGCCAAAAATGAATTCGTGGCCTCCGGTACTTGTTGGGGATTTCGCTCCCCAATCCCTCGAATACTTTGGCAACATTCGTTGCGGTGTCTGCTTTGAAGCATACACAGTTTTGATTATGCTACGCAAATCAAAAGGAGTCAAAAATGGTAAGGAAGAAAGATGTACTTGGAACAAGAGAAAAAACTATTCACTTTCGGGTTTCGGAAGCATTTTACGAAGTGATCGCCCACGAGGCAAGACAATGTGGGTTATCCATATCTGAGTTTTGCCGTCGTGTGCTGATCAACCGGCCGATCAAAAAACTACCGGTCATCATTCACGATGAAAGAGAGATCAAACAGGAACTGCGAAACATAAACAAACTCGGCAACAATCTGAATCAAATCGCTCGATATCTTAATGATGGTGGCCAGATGAACGAGACGCTTTCACAGGAGATTAAAAAACGCTCACGACGCTTGATCTCTCAATTCATGATTTCAACAGTGCGGTCGAAGCTGAATACGGTCAGAGCAGTTAAATCGTCAATTAGTTCAACATGTAAAGAGTAGTTTTTTCATGAACCCGCAATTATCAAAAACAGCAAAAACAAACATCGCATAAAAACTCCTTTGCATAGGTCTCTTTTATCTGTATTGAAAAAAAAGACAAAAAAGACCGCGTTTTTTTGGTGAAATGCAACGAAAAAAGGCGTTTTGTGATACAATACAAAAAACGGGCGTATGAAGGAGAACAACGGCATGCGATATCAGGATCTCAACGCGCAGACGATCGACCGCTGGGTCGAGGAAGGATGGGAATGGGGCGTCCCCGTCGACCACGAAACATGGCTGCGCGCAGCGCAGGGGCAATGGAACGTCTTGCTGACGCCGACTAAGCCCGTGCCGCACAGCTGGTTCGGCGAGCTTCGGGGCAAAAAGGTTCTCGGGCTTGCGTGCGGCGGCGGACAGCAGATGCCGATCTTTGCCGCATGCGGCGCGGATTGCACCGTGCTGGACTATTCCGAAAGGCAGCTCGAAAGCGAACGCATGGTTGCCGAACGCGAAGGCTATGCCATCCGGATCGTCCGCGCCGATATGACGCAGCCGCTGCCCTTCGGAGACGAGACGTTTGATCTGATCTTCCATCCGGTATCCAACTGCTATATCCGCGAGGTGAAGCCTGTCTGGAAGGAATGCTACCGCATCCTGAAGCCCGGCGGGCTGCTGCTTTCGGGCGTCGATCACTGTCTCAACTACATTGTGGACGACGACGAACGTGCCATCGTCAACCGTCTGCCCTTCGATCCGCTGATCCACGCCGACCAGCGGGAACAGCTCGAGCGGACCGATTGCGGCATGCAGTTTTCGCACACGCTTGAGGAACAGATCAACGGCCAGCTGGAAGCGGGCTTTCGGCTTTTGCATCTGTATGAGGATACCAACGGCGAAGGGCGGCTGCACGCGCTGAACATCCCGACCTTTCTCGCCATGTGTTCGAGGAAATAACAATGGAACAGAAAAACCGCATTCGCGTTGCAAGCATACAGCTCATGAGCAGGCCAACCAAGCAGGAGACCTGGGATCACATCCGCGCGCTGGCGGATACGCTACCGGACGATGTGGATCTCATCACGCTGCCGGAGATGTGGAACGGTCCGTATGAGGCGGCGTGCTTTCCCGCGTTTGCCGAGCCGCAGGGCGATCCGTCGTGGCAGTTTTTGTCGGCGCTCGCAAAGGAACGGCGCGCATATCTTTCGGGCGGCACAATCGCGGAGCGCGAAGGCGACCGCATCTACAACACGGCTTACGTCTTCGATCCGGACGGACATGAGATCGCAAAGCACCGCAAGATGCATCTCTTTGACATCAACGTCACCGGCGGACAGCGCTTTTGCGAATCCGAAACACTCTTTGCCGGCAGCAGCGTGACGGTGTTCCCCACGCCGTTTTGCAGCATCGGCCTTTGCATTTGCTACGATTTCCGATTCCCGGAGCTTGCAAGGCTCATGACGGACCGCCAGGCGGAGATCATCCTCGTACCCGCTGCGTTCAATATGACCACCGGCCCTGCGCATTGGGAGCTGCTGTTCAGAAGCCGCGCAGTCGACAATCAGGTATTTACAGTCGGCACTGCCCCTGCCCGCGATCCTGCGGCGTCCTATCAGTCATGGGGGCATTCGATCATCTGTTCGCCGTGGGGCGACGTACTGATGCAATTGGACGCGTCCGAAGCCGTTGCCGTCACCGAGCTGGATCTGAACGAGCTTCGGCGCGTGCGTCGTGAGCTGCCGCTTCTCAAGCAGCGCAGGACCGATCTTTATGAAATTCTTTGGAAATAACAAGGGACTGTTAAAAAAGTCCAAATCTTGCATCCTGAGAAACCTGTTTCGAAGGATCTCTGAGCGAAAAGCCTTGCTTCGGCAT
>CALFIV010000326.1 GCA_937877295.1 uncultured Clostridia bacterium | reverse complement strand
GTCTATTTGTTAAAAATCGTAAGCTTGCTTGCGATTTTAATAAATAATAAATTCTCAATATGAAGGAAGGAGGTGCATGTATGCCTACTATCAACCAGTTAGTTCGTAAGAGCAGAAAGAGCATGCAGGAGAAGTCCAAAGCACCAGCACTTAAGAATTGCCCGCAGAAACGTGGCGTTTGCACTCGTGTTTACACGTCTACGCCGAAAAAGCCGAACTCGGCTCTGCGTAAAGTAGCTCGTGTTCGTTTGACGAACAGCATCGAAGTTACCGCATATATTCCGGGCATTGGTCATAATCTTCAGGAGCATAGTGTTGTTCTGATCCGTGGCGGTCGTGTTAAGGACCTGCCGGGTGTTCGTTACCACATCATCCGTGGTTCTCTCGATACTGCCGGTGTGCAGGATCGTGCTCAGGGCCGCTCCAAGTATGGTGCGAAACGCGCTAAGAAGAAATAATACAGCTTCGCAAATGAAGACTATGATAAGGAGGTAAAACAATGCCAAGAAAAGGTGCCGTACCGAAGCGGGATGTGCTGCCGGATCCGGTGTATCATTCCAAGACGGTTACGAAATTCATCAATAAAGTGATGCTCTCCGGCAAGAAGAGCGTCGCTGAGCGCGTCGTATATGATGCGTTCGAGACGATCCGCGCCAAGACAGGCAAGGATCCGCTGGAGGTCTTTGAGACTGCCCTGAAAAATGTCATGCCGGTGCTGGAGGTTCGTGCCCGTCGTGTGGGCGGTGCGAACTATCAGGTTCCTGTCGAGGTTCGTCCCGATCGCCGCATGACCTTGGGCATCCGCTGGCTGGTCAACTATGCAAGGCTTCGCGGTGAGAAGACCATGGACGAGAGGCTTTCCGGCGAGCTCATGGATGCTGCGAACAACACAGGCGCGGCAATCAAGAAGAAGGAAGATACGCACAAGATGGCTGAAGCCAACAAGGCATTCGCTCATTATCGCTGGTAAGCGGCGACGTATCTGGGTTTGAATAAGGAGCGATAAAACAGTGGCAAGAGAGTTTTCCCTTGAAAAAACTCGTAATATCGGTATCATGGCTCATATCGATGCCGGTAAGACGACAACCACGGAGCGTATCCTCTTCTACACGGGAATCAACCACAAAATCGGTGAGGTTCATGACGGCGCTGCCACCATGGACTGGATGGTACAGGAACAGGAGCGCGGCATTACGATTACGTCTGCTGCGACGACCTGCCATTGGAAAGACCATCGTATCAACATCATTGATACGCCGGGCCACGTGGACTTCACAGTGGAAGTTGAACGTTCCCTGCGCGTACTTGACGGCGCCGTTGCAGTCCTGACTGCCCGCGGCGGCGTTGAGCCTCAGACTGAGACCGTGTGGCGCCAGGCTGAGAAATATAATGTTCCGCGTATGGCCTATGTCAACAAGATGGACATTACGGGCGCGGATTTCTTCAATGTCATCAAGATGATGCGCGAGCGTCTGCATGCGAACGCTGTTGCCATCCAGCTGCCGATCGGTGCCGAGGATACCTTCCAGGGCATCGTCGACCTGATCAAGATGGAAGCGATTGTTTACGAGGATGATCTCGGCAAAGTGGCGGATGAGATCGCGATCCCCGATGACATGAAGGAGCTTGCCGAGGAATACCGTGAAAAGCTCATGGAAGCCTGCGCCGAGCAGGACGATGACTTCATGGAGAAATACCTCGGCGGCGAGGAAGTGACGGAGGATGAGATCAAGAAGGTCATCCGCAAGGCGACGGTCAACTGCAAGATGACGCCGGTGGTATGCGGCACTTCCTATCGCAACAAGGGCGTACAGCCGCTTCTGGATGCGATTGTCGACTATATGCCGGCACCGACGGATATCCCGCCGATCCAGGGCGTGAACCCTGATTCCGGCGAGGAAGATCACCGTCCTTCCAGTGACAGCGAGCCGTTCTCGGCACTTGCATTCAAGATCATGACGGATCCCTTCGTTGGAAAGCTCGCGTTTTTCCGCGTATATTCCGGCACGCTGAAATCCGGTTCCTATGTGTATAACTCCACAAAGGGCAAGAAAGAGCGTATCGGGCGCATCCTTCAGATGCACGCGAACAACCGAAAGGAAATTGATGTCGTATACAGCGGTGACATTGCTGCTGCTGTCGGCCTGAAAGACACGACGACGGGCGATACCCTTTGTGATGAGAGCAAACCGATTATTCTGGAATCCATGGAATTCCCGGATCCGGTCATCTCCGTCGCGGTGGAGCCGTCAACGAAGAACGATCAGGAAAAGATGGGCGTTGCGCTCCAGAAGCTTGCCGAAGAGGATCCGACCTTCCGCGTCCATACGGATCAGGAAACAGGTCAGACCATCATCTCCGGCATGGGCGAGCTGCATCTGCAGATCATCGTTGACCGTATGCTCCGCGAATTCAAGGTGGACTGCAAGGTCGGCGAGCCGCAGGTTGCCTATCGTGAGACGATCCGCAAGTCCGTCAAGGCGGAAGGCAAGTTCGTGCGCCAGTCCGGCGGTCATGGACAGTACGGCCATTGCTGGCTGGAGCTGGTACCGCAGGAGCCGGGCGAGGGCTTCAGCTTCGAGAACAAGGTGGTCGGCGGTGTCATTCCGAAGGAGTACATCGGACCGATCGAGGCTGGTGTCAAGCAGGCGATGGAGAACGGCGTTGTGGCTGGCTATCCGATGGTCGATGTAAAGGCGATCGTTTACGATGGCTCCTTCCACGAAGTCGATTCTTCCGAAGCTGCGTTCAAGATTGCCGGTTCTATGGCGTTCAAGAACGGCGCCGAGAAGGCAAATCCGGTTCTTTTGGAGCCGTATGTCAAGGTCGAAGTCACCGTTCCGGAAGAGTACATGGGCGATGTCATCGGCGACCTGAATTCCCGCCGCGGACGTATCGATGGTATGGAGCCGCGCAATGGCGTACAGGTCATCAACGGATTTGTTCCGCTGTCCGAGATGTTCGGATATTCGACGGATCTCCGTTCCAAAACTCAGGGTCGTGGGAACTACTCCATGGAAGTTGCTTACTATGATGAAGTTCCTAAAAATATTTCAGATGCCATTGTTTCCAAGAACAAGGGCGAATAAGGGAGGAAAATTTCAAAAATGGCTAAACAGAAGTTTGAAAGAACAAAGCCGCATGTTAACATCGGGACGATCGGCCACGTCGATCATGGCAAGACCACTTTGACGGCTGCCATCACGAAGGTGCTTTCCGAGAAGGGACTTGCCCAGTTCGAGGATTACTCCAACATCGACAAGGCTCCGGAAGAGCGCGAGCGCGGTATCACGATCAATACCGCACACGT
>CALFIV010000325.1 GCA_937877295.1 uncultured Clostridia bacterium | reverse complement strand
GCTGATCCCGAACTATCCGTACCTCGTTTCGTGCTTCTTCGTCTGCAACGCGATCTTCTTCTGCTTCCAGCAGGCGCGTGAAAACGGCGACGCGATGTACACCGCCATGCTGCCGGTCAGTAAGGCGCAGGCGGTCAAAGCGCGCGTGTGGTTTGTCGTGATCATTGAGGCGATCGACCTTGTGCTCATGACAGGCTTGTGCGCATTGGCAATCGTCTCCATGCCTCCGACAAACGCCGGCGGCACGGACCACAGCCTGAGCCTTCTTGCGTTCGCGCTCGTGGTGTTTGCAATCTTCAATCTGATCTATCTGCCGAGCTTCTACAAAACCGGCTACAAGGCTGGCTCGGCGTTCCTGAAAAGCGCGATCGGCGTGTGGGTCTGGCTCATCCTCTGCGAAGGTTTGATGATCGCATCCAACGCAGTCGCGGAAAGCGGCGCGGACATCGCGTTTTTCCGTTTCATCCATGAGAATATCGACTGCATGCCGAAAACGGCAACGGCGTGGACGGTACAGGCGATTGTGTTCGGCGCAGGACTTCTGATTTACATCGTCTGTACGCTGCTTGCCTCAAGCATCTCCGTCAAGCGCTACGAAAAGGTCAGCGTCGCATGAAGCTGTCCGTCAACCCGAACGACAAAACGCCGATCTACCGGCAGCTGTATGAGCAAATCAGCGCACAGGTGCTTTCGGGTACGTTGCGCCCCGGCGATCCGCTGCCCCCGATCCGCACCGTCAGTAAAGAGCTTGGCGTTTCGATGATTACGGTGCGCAGCGCTTGGGACATGCTCGAGCGTGACGGCTACCTTGTCACGCGCACCGGCAGCGGCTGCTTTGTTGCGCCGATCAGCAAAACGAACCTCGATTCCATCCGCTTGGAAAAGCTCGCCTCCGCCGTCGACGCACTTGTCGCCGACGCAAAGGCGCTCGGCGTGACCGAACGCGAGCTGTGCGCCATGATCGCGGAGCGATACAAAAACTGAGCATGCAAAAACAGGACGGCAACCGCCCAATATCATTTAGTTAAGAACAGGCAACGAGCAGGCGAGAGGAAAAACTCGCCTGCTCATTTCATGTAAAAGAAAAAGGAGCATGCCGAAGCAGAACAGCGAAAGACTGCCCGGAGGGATGTACAAAGGGAGAGGGTTATGCTGCTCTATAAATGAAACTCAAATTCTCGCTTGTGTGCTATCTCTCGAATCGACTTCAATAAAAGCTGTTTGACCTTATTGGGTTTCATGTGTGGCCTCCTTGAAACGAAGATTTGCTTTCATTTCAAGGGCCGCTTTCGCTTCCTTTCATTTCATTCGGAGCGAAAGCGGCCGCACATTTTCAGCCGTTTGTCAAGTGTTTTTTGCAAAATAAAAAGGCCTCTATGTTTTTTCTTTACATAGAAGCCTTTGCGTCATCTTATCTTAATGACATTGGGCAACCGCCGTCCTGTTTTGATATGTTCTCAGCTCAGTTGTGTTGTAAAAGTTCACATAGCTGAAATACAAGTCCCGGCAACGACAATCGTACAAAGAACGATAACGCTCAACGCGATACCAATGACCGATAAAACCATTCCTGTTGTAGCTGCACCTCTCCTGCTTGCACCCTTTCTTGCGATCGCGCCGAGAATAATCCCGACAACTCCGAAAGTGATTCCAAATGCGCTGCCATAGATCCCAAATAAATTGCATACAAGGGACAAAATACCGAATACCAATGATACAATACTCATTTCTTTTCCTCCTTTTTTTTTCAGCTCAGCAATAGCTTTCCATGTTGTTGAAACGAGCTTTCGTGCCTGTGCAATGCATCAACCACAAAGCAGTTAATTCCGGATAATCCGTTTTCCCCAGCGCTGTTTTGGGGATTCGTCTCACAATTATAATTTGATCAGGATATAAGTAATCCGGGAGATTCTGATGAATCAAATTGGCGATTCGTCTTTTTATGCGTGCTGTATGAGTCTGCTTTTCTGCTTTTACAAACAGGGCAATGCTTACACAATGGTTTCGTTTTGTATCCGATACTGAAACTGCAGCACAATCAGCTACATGATCATCTGATAGAACCAGTCCTTCCAATCGGGATAAAAAAACTTTTGTTCCGTTCTCTGAAACGATCATTCTTTTCTTTCTCCCGACTACAAACAAATGATTATCCTCATCCAAATAACCCAAATCTCCGCTGTGAATCCATTTGCAGCCGTCATCGTGCACCCGGATCAAATCCTTTGTTGAAATATCATCTTGATAGTATCCTGTTGTTTGACAAAAAGAATGGATACAGATTTCCCCTACGATACCTGCCGGAAGAATGTGATTACTGCCTTCTTCTACAATACATATTTTTACAAACGGCAGCGGCTTACCTGCTGAGCCGGCCTTATAGTCTTCGGGCGTCTGCAATGTCGCCGCGGAAACAGTCTCTGTCATTCCGTATCCTTGACAAAGCTTGACTGAGCAATGATGCTCTGATAAAAATCGATTTATCTCTGTCAATCGTTCAACTGTACATCCATCGCCGCCCCATGAAGCATATTTCAAGAATGAAAAATCCGTTTTTGCGGTACTTCTTGAACGAGTCAGACTTTCCCACTGTCCGAGAACTCCAAATGACGCGCTCGCTTTTGTTTTTTTCAGCATATGCGGAAAACGCCCGAACCGATAAATCGGATAAATAAAAAGCTTTTTCGAAAAAACGAGCGGTGCATGAACGGAGTTTAAAAAACCGTAGCATGTAAAAATGGGCATTACCGAAAGCACCGATCGAATCTGTGACAAATCCATGCAATAGTGAAAACGATATGCTGCAAGATTAAGCGCAGACGCTCGGATACGCACGTATTTTCTTGTGCCGGTCGTACCGCTGGTTGTAAATAATAACTCTCCATCCCCAGCATGTATCAATCGTTCAGAAGCATATTGCTTTGCCCTCTGCTTAAAAAGATCGTTCCAATATACAATTTTCGATGCAAACTGCCTTCCAAACAAGTGGAGTTTACCCTGAAACAACATGTTTATCGAACGAAAGAAGCGAGTGATCCATGGCAGAGTGTCACATGGAGATACAACAACGAGATACTTCAGCGTCTTGGGTGATGCAAGAAGCTTTGGATCTGACAGACTAAAATCGCTGATAAAGGCGATTTTGACTTTCGTTTCGCAGATCAAAGAATAGAGTTCCGGTGTGGGCAGTCTTACATCTGTCATAACCGAAACCGCACCGATTGCGCTGCAAGCATAGACAAGCGAAATGGAGGCAGGTGTCGTAATAAGACTGATTAAGACTTTATCACCCGACTCAATACCCATTTCGAGAAGCGTATCTGCTATCTGATATACCATCGAACAAAAAGAACCGAAAGTCTGTTTTTTGTGAAAGTACTCAAAAACAACCGTATCATCGGAATAGCTGCTTGTTTCGCGCATATAGTCAAAAAGGTTTCTTTGTGCTTGCTTCAGCAATACCTCATTTGGCATGTCCAACTGCATTTCTGTTACTCCAATTCACCATACTAATGCTAACAAATTGAGACATCTGTATTCAGAATTATACACCACATGTGGTGTGCTGTCAACACATCGGATGAAGTGTACCTTATAATGCAAACATGTTGTGGAGGTGTGATATGAAAAATTATACGGAGCGAATACGGGAATTGCGGGATGACCATGAAAAAACGCAAAAGGAAGTCGCACAATACCTGGGAACAACACAGCAAGTTTACTCCAGATATGAAAGCGGAATCAACGAGATGCCGATTCGCCATATTATTTCTCTTTGTCGATACTATCGGGTAAGCTCCGATTATGTGCTTGGCTTGAGCGACAATCCAAAACCGAATCAATAAAACTCTTTGCTGAAATGCATCGGTATACGAAAATAGGCACTTTTCAGTGCCTTAATTAACAAGTGCATTGCCGAACAAGAAGCTTTACCTTCAGCTCAGTTCGCTTGTGCCTGTGCACAGCTCGTAATACTTGCCCCTCTGGGCTAAAAGCGCGTCGTGGTCGCCGCGCTCGATGATGCGTCCGTGCTCGAGCACCATGATGCAGTCGCTGTTGCGGACGGTCGAAAGACGGTGCGCGATCACGAATACGGTGCGTCCCTTCATCAGCGCGTCCATACCCTTTTCGATGTGCTTCTCGGTACGGGTGTCGATGGAGCTTGTCGCTTCGTCGAGGATCAGCACCGGCGGATCGCTGACCGCCGCGCGCGCGATCGCGATCAACTGACGCTGGCCCTGCGAGAGGTTTGCGCCGTCCGCGACAAGCTCCGTTGCATAGCCGTCTGGCAGATGCGAGATGAAGAAGTCGGCGTTTGCGATCTTCGCCGCTTCGATGCACTCCTCGTCCGTT
>CALFIV010000324.1 GCA_937877295.1 uncultured Clostridia bacterium | reverse complement strand
CCCTGCTTCTTTTTTGCACCCGGCTGCATGTACATTCATGCGCGGAAGCTGCAATAATATACGATAAAGATGCAAATCCCGATTGACTTTTGTACCGGATTTTGATACAATATAGTCAATAGTCGGACAACCGTTCAAAGTTGTCTGACAACCCGGAAAGGAGGCGTCCGTTCTTGAAGGAGTACTGGGTACTGCTCGGCAGCTTCGGCAGCGGCAAGAGCGAGCTTGCGCTGAACATGTCGATCGAGGCGGCAAAGCACGGTCCTTGTACCTTGGTGGATCTGGACGTCATCAATCCGTATTTCCGCACCAGTGAGCGCGGCGATGTTCTGACGCCGGCGGGCGTCGAGCTGATTATGCCGCCGTATGCATTGGAGAAAATTGAGATCATGTCGCTGTCCGCCCGCGTGTATTCTGCGTTTACGCCGGGTGAGGGCAGCGTTTTTTTCGACATCGGCGGCGACCACGTCGGGTCGATCGCGCTGGGGCAGTATAAGCCGCAGTTCGACGGCGTACCCAAGGACCGTCTGCATGTGCTGTTCATCGTAAACCCGCTGCGTCCGACGGCGGCGGACGTCGAAAGCGCGTATGCGGTGCTCGAAAAGATTCAGTTCGTCTCGCGCCTCGACGTAACGGGCATTGTCAACAACGGCAATCTTGCGGGCGAAACGGGCGTTGAGCATCTGCTGCAGGGCTACGAGCTGGTTAAGGGACTGTCCGAAAAGACCGGTATTCCCGTGTGGGGGACATGCGGTACCGAGGACGTTCTGGATGCATTCAAAGCGTATGCCGATGCGCACGGGCTCGACCCGGTCTATATCGGAAGGTATCAGCCGATCGAGGTGCTGATGCATCGAAGCTGGGATAAGTTCCTGAACGAAGGGCTTTAATAACAAACAGTAAACTCAGGGAGGAAAGAGAGGAAACGCCATGATCAAAGTAACCATCTACGAAAACGCATGCAAGAGCTGCGGTCTCTGCGTGCGCGCATGTCCCAAAGACGTGCTGGCCATCGGCAAGCACCTCAACACGAAGGGCTACTATGCCGTTGAGGTCGTCCATCCGGAGGCCTGCATTGCCTGTGCGTCCTGCGCAAGAACCTGCCCGGACGTTGCCATTGAAATCGAAAAATAAGGAGGAGCAGTATGGCTAAGAAACTGATGAAGGGTTGCGAGGCCATTGCCGAAGCCGCAATCCAGGCGGGATGCCGCTATTTCTTCGGCTACCCGATCACCCCGCAGAACGACATTCCCGAATACATGTCTCTGCGTCTCCCGCAGGTCGGCGGATGCTTCCTGCAGGCGGAGAGCGAAATCGCCGCGATCAACATGGTATACGGCGCAGGCGGCGCAGGTGCGCGCGTTATGACGTCTTCCTCCAGCCCGGGCATTTCTCTGAAGCAAGAGGGCATTTCCACCATCGCGGGCGCGGAAGTCCCGTGCGTCATCGTCAACATGATGCGCGGCGGTCCGGGTCTCGGCAATATTCAGGCGTCGCAGGGCGACTACTTCCAGGCGGTCAAGGGCGGCGGCCACGGCGACTATCGCTGCGTCGTCTACGCGCCTTCCTCCATTCAGGAAACGGTCGATCTGATGCCCAAGGCATTCGACACCGCGGACAATTACCGCATTCCGGTCATCATCCTCGCAGACGGTCTGATCGGTCAAATGATGGAGCCGGTCGAGCTGCATATGAATCCGAATCCCACCATGCCCGAAAAGCCGTGGGCAGCGCAGGGCTGGGATCCCAAGGGCACGAGACCGCGTGCGGTCATCAATTCGCTCTATATTGAGACCGAAGATCTGGACACGCTGATGACGCGTCTCAATGCGCGCTATGACGTGATCCGTGAGAAGGAAGTCATGGTCGAGAAGTACCACACCGAAGGCGCGGAATTCATTCTCTGCGCATACGGCACGGTCGCGCGCGTCTGCAAAGCTGCGGTACGCATCCTCGAGGAAAACGGCGTCAAAGCCGGTCTCGTTCGTCCGATCACGCTCTGGCCCTTCCCGACGAAGGAAGTACACGAGGTCTTTGCGCAGGACAGCGTCAAGGCAGGTCTCACCGTCGAGATCAGCAACGGTCAGATGGTCGAGGACATCCGCCTTGCGGTCAACGGCATCAAGCCCGTGGAGTACATGGGCAAGGGCGGCAGTATCATTCCGGCAGCGGAGGACATTGCCGAGCGCATTATGCAGATGAGGAGGGCATAACAGATGGCAACCGTTTTCAAAAAAACACCCGTTTTAACGGACGTTCCGTTCCATTACTGCCCGGGCTGCGGTCACGGCATCGTGCATCGCATCGAAGATCGTC
>CALFIV010000323.1 GCA_937877295.1 uncultured Clostridia bacterium | reverse complement strand
GAGCAGTTTTCGGCCGTCGGGCTCGAAACGCCGGAGGGCGATCAGATTCTTGCCATCGCCGGTACGGACGATACCTTGCTCGGCTGGAAGGAGGATCTCAACCTTGCGGTCAACGGTCATATCGCGGGGCAGGAGACCTCGGTGGAATACGTCAACGATGTGCTGAACTGTCGCGGCGGTCGATTCTCCATGTGCGGATTCTCCAAGGGCGGACATCTGGCGGTCTATGCGCCTGCCATGTGTGACGCGCCGGAGCGCTTGAAGAACGTGTTCGATTTTGACGGGCCGGGCTTCCGCGACGATTTCCTCGATTCGGACCGCTTTGCCGCCATACAGGACCGCTGCGTTCTGATTGCGCCGCGCTATTCCGCGGTGTCCCGCATGCTCAACAACATTCCGAACTATGTCGTCACGCGCGGGACGCGCCGCGGGCTGTATCAGCATTACAGCAACCGCTGGATCGTCGAGGGCAACCGCTTTTTGCGCGAGCCGGACTTTGCGGACGGCGCGAAGCAGTTTCACGACGAATTCATGCAGATGCTCAAGGACACGCCCGAAAAGGATCGCAAGCTGTCCATGGACACGATCTTTCAGATCGCAAGCGAAGCCGGCGTGCGTTCATTAACCGAGGTGTGGAAGGGGAGAAGCAAGCACATCCCCGAAATGCTCAACGCGGTTCGCAGACTGCCCAAGGAGCAGCGCGACGTCGTCTTTCCGTTCGTCGCACGCATGCTGCGTATGACGACAACCTATTACGGCGGCAAACGATAATGATAACCGAATCCGTACTGCTACAGAATCTTTGCGTACCGTGCGCGTCTCGATGCAGGTATTGTTTGTTGTCATGGAATGGAAAACCGGTCGGAATTCCGTGGGAGCACAGCGTGGCTTTTGCGCAGCGCATGGGTGATTGGATGCATACGAATCGACCGGATATCCGGTTCGACTTCTCGTTCGGCTATTCCATGGAGCATCCCGATCTCGTGGGTGCTATCCGGTTTCTGCGCCGCATCGGAAGCCCGCAGGCAGATTTTCTGCAATGCGACGGAATGCGTATGCGCAGCGATTCGGAATGCCGCGCGCTGATGGCGTCACTGGCGCAGGAAGGTACTGCGCATGTGAATTTTACCGTTTACGGCGAGGAAGCCTATCATGATCACTTCGCCGGCAGAACCGGCGACTTTGCGCTGATTATGCGCATGCTGCGGGCAGCGTACGATGCGGGGATACAGACCTCTGCCGGGATTCCACTGACGACGGAAAACTGCGCAGTGACCGACGCGCTTGTCAACCGCTTGCGGGAGAACGGGTGCAAACGCGTGTTCCTGTTTGTTCCGCATGAAGAGGGCAGGGGCATATTGCTTGACGGCGTTCGGCTTACGGAGGGTGCGTTGCAAGGCTTATCCAAAGAAACGCTGACACTTTTGAATCGGGCGATCTTTCGACCCGAGCGGGAATGGCTCACATCCGGCGCATACCGCGAAGAAACCGGGCGTATGCTGATCGTATCGCTCAGAAAAGACAATATCGATCGATACGAATCCATCAATTTTTTCGATCTGATCGCCGAACTTGAAGCGGCGGATGATGCGTATTATGCCGTGTTTCCGTCCTTTGCCGAATTGGCAGAACGGTACGGTGATCCGAACGGTGAGCGCATGTACCGCCAGAGGGATCTCTTTGCCCATTACCGGCGCAGGTTTGCACAGGAGTTCGCCGTCCGTGTTTATGACGTCACCGACGAGCGGCAGTCCGGCAGCAGAAGGTATTGAAAGGGACTGTTAAGAAAGTCCAAGTCATCCTGAGGTATGGTGACGCGCGATTAACGCACGACGGCACATGCGTAACGAAGTGGAACGCCGAAGGATCGCAGAGAGAAAAAGACATGTAAATCAAGCTTTTTCAAACTTGCGTTCAGAGATTCTTCGCCTTGGGGCTCAGAATGAAAAGACTTTATCGGACTTGTGGGGCAGATCGTCTCGATCATTCTGATCGTGTTTATGGCGGTCGTGTGCTTTGTGCTTTTGATCGGCGGAATTGCGACGGCGGTTTTGCCGCAGGATGCATTCACCGTCGACTTTGCGACCGATGCAGATATCTTGATCGGATCGATCGTTTCAAGCGTTGAGGAGGCGATCTTCAATTCGATGATGAACCGTTCGCTCGATCTGTCGTTTTCGCTGAATCCTTCGGGAATGAACTCCGGTCTTGAGGTCTCGTTCAGCTTTGCGCCGATCCTGATCGCGCTGATCGTATTGTTTTTGACGATGGTTTTCCGCTACGGCGCACAGCTGCAGAAGGAAGCCGACGAGACACTGTGAGGTAGGGTATTATGGGTAAGATCATTCTGCGGCTCGACCGCGTCATGGCCGATCGGAAGATGAGCCTCAACGAGCTCTCCGAAAAGGTCGGCGTCGCCAATGTCAATCTCTCCAAACTGAAGAACGGGCATATCAGCGCAATCCGCTTTTCCACGCTGATCGCGATCTGCGAAGCGCTGCAATGTCAGCCGGGGGATCTGTTGGAATACTCCTCGGAAGACTGAACAATCAAGACTGAAAGACTGTCGAAGAAATCCTTCGACAGTCTTTATTTATGAACAATTTGTAAACAAACAGAACGGATTGATCGACGCATGTCACAATTCGCTGCGGTACAATATGGACGTCGGGAGGAAAGGAGTTGAAATGGAACAAACATTTCCGAACAAAACAGAGCTGCGGGAAGCCTTTCTCGCATTGCTCGAAAGCCAGATCGGAACGGGCGTCTACGTGTGGGGCGGTAACGGGGAACTGCTTACAGGAATGTCCGATCCTGAGGACTGGATCGTGCGTCGCGAGACGAGTGAAGCCGACGCAAAGCGAGCGATTGCACTTTATCGCAAGCGTAAAAGCGAAGGCGTCAAAGAGATTCGTGCGTTCGACTGTTCTGGCCTTGTCTATTGGGCACTGAAGACGCTCGGCGCGCAAAAGACGGATGTATCAAGCCGCGGGCTGTATGCGTTGTGCGAACCGATCACGGAGACAGAACTGATCGCGGGAGATCTCGTTTTTCACCATGACGGCAAGCAGATCGTGCATGTCGGCGTATACGCGGGCACGGATCAGATCGAATGCAAAGGACGCGACGATGGGGTCGTCAAAAACAAGCGCAAACCGGGCTATTGGAACAGGTTCGGCAGACTCAAAGTGATGCCGGAACGTCAAACAGCGGCGTATATCGTTGTCAAGGGCGGTTCGGTCCGCGTGCGGCAAGGCGACAGCACGGGCACGAAATGCATCGGGATCGCGCACAAAGGCGACCGTTTTTTGCTGCTCGGAACTGCGCCGTCCGGCTGGTATCGGATCGCATACAAGACGGGAGAAGCATGTATCACCAACCGGCCGCGCTATACGGAGGTGCAGCATGGCTGAACGTACGATTTCCGAGATTCTCGAAGCGCTTGCGCGCATCGAAACGAACGTAAAGACAATCGCCGAAAACGGCGCGGATCATGAGGAGCGTCTCCGTGCGCTTGAAAGCAGAAGCGGCAAGCGCTGGGACGCATTGACCCTGTCGGTACTGACTGCCGTGCTTGTCGGCATTGCGGGGTTCGTACTGGGGAAACTTTTTTGAACGGAAGGAGAAAGGTATGGAACGGCAAAAGAGAAGCGAAAGCATTCTGTTCTGGATTGGGCTCGCCGCAGCCGTCTACGAAGCGGTGATCAACTCGCTCGTGACAAGCGGCGTATACATGCCGCCGGTGGTCGGCGCGATCGGCGTTGCGCTCGCAACGGTGCTGATTTATTGCAACGGCAATAATCCGAGCCTCACGGAATACTGAGAAAGGACCGCAGGTTTGCGCCTGCGGTCTTTTATCGTTCTTCCAACTGTTTTCCGAGATACAGCGCAGCCGTTTTTAAGATTCCGAGCTCCGAATCGCGAATCGAAAGCCTCGGATCGTCGCTGGCGAGCAGAACGCT
>CALFIV010000322.1 GCA_937877295.1 uncultured Clostridia bacterium | reverse complement strand
GATCTCAAAGACAATAAAAGGGCCTGTTAAAAAAGTCCAAACCATGTCATCTTGAGAAACTTATTTCGAAGGATCTCTGAGCGAAAAGCCATGTTTGGGGCATTTTCATCTTACGTTCAGAGATTCTTCGCTTTATAAAGGATCAGAATGACAGACTTTTCTAACAGTCCCTTCTTTTTACAATTCCCCTTTGATCAGCTTCTGATGCGCAAGAAACGCACGCTGCAGGTACTCCTCCGGGCTCAGACCAAAGTACGGATCGTCCGCCTGCTTCAACAGCTTTTTGCTGAACGCTTCTGTCTGCGGATGCTCGATCTCAAGACTCCATGCGCCGGAATAGGCGGAATCGAGAAGCTCCTGCCGTACCTGCGACCAGTCGATTGTGCCGTCACCGGGAATGTTGTGCGCATCGCGTGTGCCGTCATTGTCGTGCAGATGCACTGCCTTGATGCGATCCTTGAAATCAACGGCAATGCGACGGTCGGGACAGAAGCAATGGTTGTGTCCGGCGTCGAAGCAGACGCCGATACGCGGCGAATCGATTCGCTGCATGAATTCGTACAGATATTCCGGTGCGCGCAGGTTTTCAAAAGCGAGATCCACGTTAGCGCGCTCGGCAACTTCGCAAAGCCGCAGGAAGCGCGATAGCCCGATCTCGGAAAACGCAGGCGGCGTCATGGATCTTGTCAAATGGACTACAAGCGTAGGCACGCCGTAAATACCGGCTTCGGCAATCAGCCCCGCAAGCTCCGCACAATAATGCTCACCCGCAGTTCCGTTCTCCCAAAGCACATTGACGCCAGCAAACTCCAGATGCGCATTCTCCACGGCAAGTCCGTATTTCGCCGCTGTTTCGACCTTCTGCGGCACGGGCGGCTCGTATGCCGATTCGACCGCCCACCAAAGCAGTACGCTCTCAAACCCCGCTTCCTTGATGAGGCGGAGTCGAACGTCGAGTTCCAACGGATAGCCGAACCAGCCGGCCATGGCGGGCATAGAGTTGAACATGGGAATCCTTTCATGCGGCTCTGCCGCAATTCATGTCTGCAAGGACAATTCACGGCGTGAGCCGATTCATTTGTAAATCACAATGCATGACGAGTCGATTCGTTGATGAATCGCGCCATGCGGCGTATTGCATTATGCGTACATCTTACCGAGTACCCAGTTCGCAAAACGGGCGGGGAGAAGCTTGATGAGAACGCAGACCGCCGAGTAGGCGATGCCGACCGAGCAGAACGGCTTGGGATTTTCTTGCCGTGACAGCTGTACAAACCGCTTCGCAATCCGGTCCGGGGACATGCCGTGCTGTTCGTCATGCTCCATTTTTGCGACGGATTTGACCTCGTTCGGATAAAGCGTCGCGTTGACCGCATTCTTTTCGCGTGCGGCAGTAAACTCTGTTTTGACGTCGCCCGGGAGCACGGCGGCAACACGAATGCCCGTACCCTTCAATTCGTTGCGCAGCGCCATCACAACGCTGTTGATCGCAGCTTTGGCTGCCGAATAGAAGGCTTGGTACGGGATCGGTGTAACGGCGGCGACAGACGAGGTAAAGAGCACCGTGCCGCGGCTTTCACGAAGGGCGGGCAGCGAAGCCTTCAAGACGCGGATCGAACCGAACAGACACACGTCAAACTGTTTCTGCGCAGCGAAGAGCTCCGTTGTTTCGACCGGTCCGGATATCCCGAAGCCTGCGTTCAGAATCAGTACATCGATGCGACCGGTTTCTTTGCGCACCGCGTCGATTGCCGCTTTGCATTGCGCTTCATCGGTGACGTCGCAGGGGATGAACACCGCGTTTTCGTCGTTCGGGTCGGTTCGGGACAGATTGAACACACGGTCGCCGGCACGCGAAAAAGCGGCGGCTGCCGCTTTTCCGATTCCTTTGGATGCGCCGGTAATGACGACGATTCGATCAGATGCCATACTCGGTGAATACCTCTTTGATGATGTCGAGCGCTTCGTCAAGCAGCGCTTCCGTGTGCGTCGCCATGTAGCTCGTTCTGAGCAAACACTCGCTCGGATGTACGGCGGGCGGCAGCACGGGGTTCACATACACGCCGCGGTCAAACAGCACCTTGCCGACGGTGAGCGTCGTTTCCAGATCGTGCGTGTACAGCGGAATGATCGGCGTGGTGCTCTCGCGGATCGAGATACCGGCTTTTTTCAGATTGTTGCGCATGTACATGGAAAGATCCATCAGACGCTTCGGAAGCTCAGGCTGCTCAATCAGAATGTGCAGCGCTTCGATGACGGTGGCGCAGGAGGCAGGGGGAATGGATGCGCAGAAGATGAACGGACGCGAAACGTGCCGCACATAATCCACGATCTCTTCCTTGGCAGCCATAAAGCCGCCGATGCCCGCAAGCGATTTCGAAAACGTGCCCATGATAATGTCGACCTCGTCGGTGAGACCGAAATGATCGGCTGTGCCTTTGCCGCCGTTGCCCAAAACGCCGAGCCCGTGTGCATCGTCGACCATGACGCGCGCGCCGTACTTCTTCGCAAGGCGAACAATCTCGGGCAGGTTGCAGATGTCGCCGCCCATAGAGAACACGCCGTCGGTGACGATCAGAATGCCGGACTTATCAGGGATCATTTTGAGCTTGTTTTCGAGATCCTCCATATCGTTATGACGGTAGCGAACCATATCGGCGTAAGAGAGCTTACAGCCGTCATAAATGCTCGCATGGTTTTCGCGGTCGCAGACGATGACGTCTCCGCGTCCGGCAATGGCGCTGATGATCCCGAGATTGCTTTGGAATCCGGTCGAGAAGGTCATGCAAGACTCCTTGCCCAAGAACGCCGCAAGCTCGCGTTCCAGCTGCGTGTGCAGCACGAGCGTGCCGTTCAAAAATCGCGATCCCGCACAGCCGGAGCCGAATTGGCGAATCGCCTCGACTCCCGCTTCGATGACGCGGGGATGCGTAGCAAGGCCCAGATACCCGTTCGATCCGAGCATGATGCGACGCTTGCCTTCCATAACAACTTCGGGAGCTTGCATCGATTCAAGCTCGTGGAAATACGGGTAAATATTCTTAGCGCGGGCTTCTTCTACGAGCGGATTGTGACATTTTGAAAACAGATCCATCGGAATCCTCCTTTCCTGAAAAATTACCATTTGCCATTATAGTATATTGTTTCGAAAAATGCAAGAACTTGCGTAAAATCGG
>CALFIV010000321.1 GCA_937877295.1 uncultured Clostridia bacterium | reverse complement strand
CGCAGGCGATCATGGAAAGCCCGTCTCTTTTGATCCTCGACGAGCCGATGAACGGCCTCGACAAGCACGGCGTCGCCGAGATGCGCGAGCTTTTTAAATCGCTTGCCACCGACGGGCGGACGATCCTGCTTGCGAGCCACAACATCGCGGACATCGAGGTCCTTTGCGACACGGTCTGCGAAATGGACGCAGGCGTCATGACGATGCTGTGACGCTGCGTGTTCGGCCAGAACAGGTTCTTGCCGAGTTTTTCAGCCCGCGCTTATGGATCGCATCCACCGGGCGGCGCGGACTGCAAGGAGTCAAATCCGCCGCATATGTCGCCGGATTTGACGGATTGAAATGTTCTGCTTTTAACCCCGAAACTTGTCATCCTGAGGCTTGCCGAAGGATCTCAGAGCGCAAGAAACATGCAACGTTCAGAGATTCTTCGCCTGCGGCTCAGAATGACAGAGGTAAAGCTTGAGCCGTAACAACGTAGGAGGAGGCGACGACCCCGGCGCCTCGCATGAGAGGAGAAATCGAATGAAACGACCGATTGCCGTCTTTTTATTCTTTGCATTGCTTTGCGCCTGCGTACCCACGCCGGAGCAGGACGCGGTGGTCAATCGCGGCGAAGAACACACGGAAGCGCTGCTGCGCGCCACGCCTGCGCCGGACGCCGTTCCCATACGCGATGCGGTTGCGGCGCTGCCGGCCGGTTCGGATGCGCCGGCAGGAACGGTCGCCGGACGGCTGACCCTTGCCGATGAGACCGAAGTCGGCGGCGCGAAGCTGATCTTCGATGCGGACGTGATCGTGCCGGACGTCGACGCGTGGCCGGTCTATGCGGTGGAGAAGGGCGCGTGGAGCGTCGAGGAACAGATCGCGATTTTGAACGCTGCCGCCGACGGTGTGCCGATCTATGCGCCGGGCATCTACCTGCATGCGGACAAGGCGTACTGGGAGCAGGTCTTGCGCGAGATGGAAACAAGCGAGCGCGTGCAGACGGTCGATCGCAACCGCGCGGAAAACGATATGCCGACCTGGACGGAAGGCGTACGGGAATTCTACCGCACGGCGCCGCAAAACATCGAGCTGAAGCCGTTTGACGAAACGAAGGTAAGCGGCGATTGGGTTCATGCGTTCTACCGTTCGGATGCACTGAACGCCTATGTGGATTTTTCGGCAAGCGCGGATTGGATCAAGCTGAACGTTTTCGACCGCGATATACAGGATGAGAATCTCGTGCGGCAGGGCATGGAATTTTTCGACGAGCCGGGCCGGGAACTCACCGATCCGTCCCTGACGCTGCAAGAAGCTGCGGAAGCGGCGCAGACGTTCCTTGCGCAGCTCGGGTTTTCGGACGCGGCGCTGTCCGAGGCGGAAGCGCTGAAAGCGCAGCGCACGCACGCTTTTACGCTCGCGGTTGAATCGGAAGGGTGGCTATTGGTCTTCCGCAAGTGCATCGGCGGCATTCCCGCGATTGCGCCGGACCACCCGGAGGCAAACGCGGACGGTACGGCGTATGCTGCGGCATGGCCGCAGGAACGCGCGACGCTGTATGTCGACAGCGACGGCGTCTGGACGCTCGACTGGCGGAATCCGGCCGCGATCACGGAAACGATCAACGATGCAACGGCACTGCTGGACTTTGATACGATCCTGCGCCATGTGCGCGCAAGGCTGCGGGCGGACAACGGAAACGCAGCCGAGCGGCAGATCGATTCCGTTTGTGTGACGCGGCTGCGGCTCGGATACTGCGTTGTCGCGCAGAAGGATGCACCGGAGCGGGGATATACGCTTCCGGCGTGGATCGTGGATTATGAAACGCGAGGCGCGGACGGACACACCGTTATGTACAGCTTTACGCTCAGCGCACTGAACGGCGCGAGCCTGCACCCGGACCGGGATGCATAGAGAACGGAAACAGAGAATGCTTGGGAAAGAAGAGGTATTGAGACAATGAAACTGCGTGTACTTGCATGGATGCTGGCGCTTATGCTGGCGCTGACGCCGGTGCTGGCGATGGCGGAAGGCGACGGGACCGAACCGCCGTCCTCCGATCAACCCGCGGCAGGAGAGCCGACAGCGGAAACGTCCGCAGAGCCGACGGCGCAAACGACGGCAGTGCCGGAACAGCCTTCGACGCAGCCGACGCAAGCGCCCACTGCGACTCCGTCGGCCAAGCCGACCGAAGCGCCGACGTCCGAACCGGTGATCGGCGAAGCGCTGTCAATCGATACGGTCAGCGTCTATTACGGGATGGAAAAGAGCTACGGCATGGGGTATGTCCCTTGGGTGACAAACGACAAGGCGATCATCATTCTGCCGCTCAAGGGCAGCACGCTGGGGCAAAAGATCCGCGTTACGCCGGAGCTTTCAACGGACGGGCCGTACGTGTACGGCAACTATCAGTTCGACGTCGTCAAGGCAAGGGTGAAGGCAAAGGACGACGCCCTGCACGACGTGTTTCTGGTGCGGCTTGAGCTGCCGCTGAAGACGCCGCGCTACAACGGTACGTATCCGATTCCGTTCACGATCGATTATGTGGCGGCGGACGGCTCGCAGATGCAGCAGACGTTCACCGTGCAGCTCACGATCAAGGATGGCAAGACGCAGTCCTCGGGCGGTGGAGGCGGTCAGTCCTCGGTGCGCAAGCCTGTGATTCTCGTCGAAACCGTGACGATCGCGCCGCAGGAGGTTTCGGGCGGCGATACCGTTTCGTTCAAGCTTTCTCTGAAGAACGTCGGCAATCGGGACGCGAAGAATATCCGCATCTCGGCCGTGCCGGAGAGCGAGGCGTTGACGCTCAAAACCGATCTCAACGCGCAGTTTTTGGAGAAGCTCGCGGCCGGCGACACGTTTGACGCGGATTTCTCACTGTATGTCATGCCGGGCGCGCCGGAGGGCGACGTCGTGGTGCAGACGACGGTTACGTATGAGGACGCCTACGGCGGTTCGTATACCGAAGAAGGCAAGTATCGCGTGCGCATCACGCAGCCCAAGGTGGAAATCATCGATTGCGTCTACAACGATGTGGTCGGCGGCGGCGAGGACTTTTCTGCAACGCTGACGATCCAAAACACCGGTACGCGCGACGCAAAGGACGTTCTCGTGCGCTACACCTCGGAGGACGAGGCGATCCGGAAAAAGGGCGTCACGGATTCCGTCTCGATCGGCACGCTCAAAAAGGGCGAGACGACGACGGTCACGTTCGATCTGCGCGCGCTGCCCTCCGCGAGCGAGGGACGGCACGGCGTGGAGTTTCTCTGCTCGTACGCGGATACGGAAAGCACCGGCAAGTATGCGGACAGCACGCGTTACGAGCTGACCGTCTACCAGAAGGCGTCCATCGGCTACGACGAGGTGAAGCTCCCCGAAAGCATCACGAGCGGCGAAACCTTTACGCTGCCGATCTGCGTCTACAACACCGGCTTTTCACCGCTGTATAACGTGCGCGGCGTGCTGAGCGTCGACGGCCTGATCTGCTCTTCGGCATACCTCGGCAACATCGAACCGCAGGATTCGATGACCAAGGACCTGTCGGTGTTTGTCACGACGCTGTCGGGCGGCAGTAAGTACGGCGATACATGGGGCAACTTCTCGCTCTACTACGAGGACGTCAACGGCGAGGAACAGCAGCTCTTCCAGGATCTGAAATGTACGATCATCGAACCGCAGCAGATGACCGATGAAGAAAAGCTCAGACAGGAGCAGGAGCAAAAGGACCAGCAGACCCTCTCGCAATGGTGGATCTCGCTGCTGGTGGCGATCGCCGTCATCATCATCCTGATCGCCGTCATCCTGATCGCCCGCTTTGCCCGCATGATGCGGATGAAATAAAGTATACAAGAATAAAGATACTTTATCTATTTGTAATGATTGACTCGGGGCAAACTTAAAATGTTTGCCCCTGAAGTCTTTACCAGGAGAAAGAAATGAAGAAACAAAAATGGTTATGCTTTTTAGTGAGCATATTGATTATAGGGTGTGCGCCAACACCTGACGAGAACACAGTATACCAAAAAGAGTGTAGAAACCGAACAAAAATGGATGATCGAGAATGATCAGCAGGAAGAATACCATTGCTGAAGAACACGGAGACTTGGATTATCGATCTTTATCTCTGGATAGAAGATCTCCTGAGGGTCAATGGATAAAGCGCGAATGACAGGATACAGAGTAGCAAGCTCCGGGTTTGCATTGCGGCCGTGGAGTGTGATATAATCAGGCAAAGCTACGGAAAGGACGAACGGATTTTGAAGCTTTTCATTGCATCGGATATCCACGGATCGGCATTCTGGTGCCGCGCCATGCTCGAAGCGTATCGGAGAGAGAACGCCGACAGATTGCTGCTGCTCGGCGATCTCCTGTATCACGGACCGCGAAACGATCTGCCGAAGGACTATGCGCCGAAGTCGGTGATCGAACTGCTCAACGGCGTCCGCGACGAGATTCTCTGCGTGCGCGGAAACTGCGAAGCGGAGGTCGATCAGATGGTGCTGCAGTTCCCTGTGATGGCGGATTATGCCATTCTGTGGACAGGCGCGCACATGATCTTTGCCACGCACGGACACGTATACAATAACGGCAATCCGCCGCCGCTGCGCAAGGGCGACATATTGCTGCACGGGCATACGCATGTGCCTGCATGTGAGATGCACGATTCCTATCTCTATTGCAATCCCGGTTCGGTCTCCATCCCGAAGGACGGTTCGCCGCACGGCTATCTGCTGCTCGATAACGACTCGTTTGTTTGGAAAACAATGGAAGGCGCGGCGTACCGCACCTGCAGAATGGAATGATTCGGTTCAAAAAAGCCGTTCGGACGCTCTTTCGCGTTTCCGAACGGCTTTTTACCGTTCAATGCCCGATGATATGCGTTTCACGCGGATCGGAAACGGTCGATCGCAGCTGCTGCATCAGATCGCAAATCTCCTCCGGACGAACCTTTTGCACCGCGCGGTCGAAGGTCAAAAGGCCGTTGGTTTCATCTTCGACGTCGGATACCTGCGTATAGATCGCGCCGCAAAGGCCTTGCCGAGCCAGCGGGATCAGCGACCGGTAGAGGTCGCGCAGTGCGGCGACAAACGCTTCGCGCGTCGCATACTTGCGGTAACCGTAGGTCTTTTCGGTGTTGAAGCTGTGCGCGGGAAGCTTCCATACGAACCCGCCGAACTCGGACAGGAGCTGCGGCAGACGCTGCTTGCCGAGGCGCAGCGACGTGAAATAGATGTGCAGACTGTCCACATCGCTCTTGCGCTGATGAAACCAGCCGGACGTGCTGTCGATCAGGCGTGTGCTGTCGATCGCGCGCAGCCGTTCATACGCGTCGTCCGCACAGAACTGCCCCCAACCCTCGTTGAAAATCGTCCACAGGCAGATGCAGGGGTGGTTTGAAAGAAGCCGCGCCGTCTGCTCCATGCTCTCCCAAAAGATACGCCGCGTCTCGGGATCGGCGTTCTGCTGTGTGTCGTTTCGCTTTTGGAGACGGACCGTCGGGAGAACCGTATCGCGGAAAAAACGGTATTCGCCGTTGTTCACCATGTCCTGAAACACGATCATTCCCAGTCGGTCACAGTCGTAATAGAACTGCTCCGGCTCGATCTTGATGTGCTTGCGCAGCGTATTGAAGCCCAAAGCCTTCATGGACAGAATGTCATGTTCAAAGCCCTCCGGCGTCGCTGGCGTATAGAGCCCGTCGCTCCAGTAGCCCTGATCCAGAAGCCCGTTGAAAAAGTACGGCTTGCCGTTGAGACACAGGCGCGGCGTGCCGCCGACCGTTTCGGTCGAAATCGTGCGCAGCGCAAAGTACGACGCGACGCGGTCGTCGCCGCAGTTCAGCGTAAAGCGATAGAGATGCGGGTGCTCCGGACTCCAACGCTGCGGCTGATCGAACACGATCCTTGCTCTGCCGTTGCGGAGCGGATACCGGCGGCCTTCGAGCACGACTTCGCCGTCCGAAACGCCGTCCGCCCAGATCTCCGCCCAATCGACGCCGGTTTGTATGCGCAGCGCCGTGATCGCGTGTTCCGGAACCGGTTCAAGCCAGACCGTCTGCCAGACGCCGGAACAGGGCGTGTACCACATGCCGCCGCGCTTGATCTTCTGCTTGCCCCAAGGATAACGCGTATCCAGATCGTTGATCACGCGCACGCACAGCTCGTTTTCGCCGGGACGCAAAGCGTCCGTGACGTCGACGGAAAACGGCAGATACCCGTTTTCGTGTGTGCAAACCTTCGCGCCGTTCACCCATACGGCCGCTTTCCGCATGACCGCGCCGAAGTGCAGCAGAACCCGGCGTCCGGCCCATGCCTGCGGGATCGAGAACGTGCGGCGATAGACCATTTCCTGTCCGATCGCAGGGGCATGCTCTACGCCGGACAACAGGCTTTCCGGGCAGTACGGTACGCAAATGTGCGTGTTCGTATCGCCGAACGAAAACGCCCATTCTCCGTTCAGGCACATCCATTCGCTGCGCTGCATCTGCGGACGCGGATAGCGCTCCCACGGCACAGCCGGCAGCGATCGCCCTTCCTTTGTGTATTGTCTTTGCAAGCTTTGTTTTCCCATGCATTCCGTCCGCCGAAAAGCGGATGCTCCGCTTGTGGACCGCCTGTGCCGACGCATTACATCGACAGCAGGATGCTCATCTGTATGTACAGATGCTGGTAATGCTTCTTCAGGTATCGCCGCATGACCTCAAACTTCTTTGTCGTTTGCCGTTTCGTCAAACCGAGCGACTCCGCCACGTATTCCAGAGGCTCTTGGTCTATATAATATGCGATGAACGCCTTCCGGTACTGCTCGTCATATACGCTCAGATTGCTCACCAGTGATTCGGTCCATTCAAAATACGTAAATGCGTCCTTCGGCTTTGCGTCCGGATAATAGTTGCTCACCGTTTCGAAGTCCGCGCCGGACATGTTCTGCCTTGCGTGGGTACGCCAGAGATTGAGGGATGCATGGCGAATGCATGTCATCAGGTACGCCTTGCAATGCACGACGTCCTGCAGCTCGTCCTGCCTTTTACAGATTTTTGCCGCGACTGTTTGCAGCACGTCCTCGGCGTCAGCCCAATTGCCGTTCAAGCGTACGCAAAACTGGAGGAGCTCCTGATAGTTCTCCTCGATAAAATCTATGATCGACTGCGCCATGCGACCCCTTTCATGACGTTTCACAAATCTGCGGATTCCTACGCCGCTAATTCATGAAGTATCCTACATAATCCTGAACCCAGTTTACCACAAAACGGAATAATATACAACATGAAATGACGCTCCCAAGCGCGATTTCCGAAAAAACAGTCCGCTTGTTACTGCAAATGCAGTTTGCGCTTCTGCCGGCGTCGGACGATCCAGCATCCGAGCCGCAGAAGCCCGTCGAGGGCGACGTTTGCGGCAAGCGACATGGCAAACGGCTTGACCGCGGTCTGCGGGATGACCAGAAAGCCGAGGCCATAGACGGCTGCGATTCCGCCTTCGACAAAGTTCAGCACGCGTAAAAACGGTTCGTCTTTTTGCTTGAGCCCGGATTCGATCGAGAAGTAGGCAAAGGACAGAAACAGAATCCCGTAAATGCCGCTGCCGATCAAAAACATCGCCTGCTCCTTGAAATAGAGAATCGCAACCAGCGCGACCGTGGCGATCAGGATGATGAAGCGGCTGCGCATGCCGTCCGGATTGCCGTGCTGCTTGACGAGTCGCCGAATCGTCAGTACCAGCTGCAGCACCGCAACCGCGGTCACGATGCTCATCGTCGTCAGCTCAAACAGGAATCCCGAAAGCAGAAAGACCGTCGCCGCGGCGAGCAGCAAAAGCCCGCTCTGCACGCGCAGGTCCTTCAGGAGCGAGAGCAGTTTTTCGGTTTTTGATTTGGGCACTTCGGGGATTGTCTCGTCAAAGAACAGCTTTTGCGGCAGCTTCGCAATGGTACGCTTGGTTGTTTTGCTGACGCCCGTCAGCCGGATGAGCACCGTCTGCAGCCGATCCGGATCGAGATCTTCCAGGGATTCGCTGCCGCCGGCGGACAGCGCGTCAAACAGCTCGCCGATGAAGACCGGCCGGTCCTGCTGCGAGATGCTTTCGATCCAGTCGTTCATCAAATGGTTCAACTGGACGCTTTTCGGATCGTTCTGCGGTGCGGTGGCGAGCGCGCCGTAGTCCACGAGCCACGAAGCCAGCGAGTGCTGCATGATGCCGCTGCGATAGGAGCGGACAATCTT
>CALFIV010000320.1 GCA_937877295.1 uncultured Clostridia bacterium | reverse complement strand
TAGAGAAACACGAACGCATGCGGCGTCAGATCGCTTTCGCCGGCGGGCAGAATGCGCATTTCGCCGTGCGCGCCCTTGAGCATCAGGTTGAGATCGCGTCCGCTGCCGCGGCAGTAGACGTCGTCGCTGCCCGAAAAGCGCAGCACGTGGCCGTTTGCAAGGTATTGCCAGCGCATGCCGTTCAGCTTCAGATAGAATCCGTCGCACAGCGGCGTGAGATAGCGCACGACGCCCGGCAGCGGCGTAAAGTGCGATTCCGAAAGCGCAACGGTCGCGCTGCTGATGCGCGCTTGAAAGCTGCGCTCCGCGTAAGAACCGGTTGCGGGATACAGAAACAGCTCCGTGGTCTTGCCGCCGCTCCAATCCGAAATGCGGCGCGTAGCGGGATCGATGATTTCAATTTGCATAGGCGTTCTCCTGATGAAAACAGGACTGTCGGATGGCAGTCCTGTTGTGATTCTATTCGTTGCCTTCACTGTTGCCGTCGCCGCCTGCATCGGAGGGGGCGGGTTCTTTTGTCGGCTCGGCAGTCGGTTCTTTCGTCGGGTCAGGCGCTTTCGTCGGCTCGGCGGTTGGCTCTGCCGTCGGGTTCTCGCTGGACTTCGGCGTATCGGCCGGTGCGGTCGGATCGGAACTGCCCTCTGTCGGGGTGGGCTTCGGCGTGTCCGAAGGGGTCGGCGTATCCGGCGCAGGCGTTGCTTCCGGACCGATGATATATGCACCGGAATATGCCTTATAGGTCGAAGTGGCAAGCTTCTTGCGTCCGTCGGGGATCAGTTTGCCGTTGAGATAGTATTCGACGTAGCTTTGCCATACAGAACCGTTTTGCCGGTCGACGGTCTTTTCCTTGTAGCCGACGGGCTTGGTATTATCGACTTCGTAATAGATATCGCCGGACGGGTAGATCGGTTTCACGTATTCCGGATCGGGGATGATGATGTTATCATACTTGCCGTCGGAATCTTCGATGACGGGGATGCCCCAGATATCGATGGTCAGCTTCTTGCCGGTCGCGTTTGCAATGATGATGATGTCGGACTTGCTGGTGTTTTTGAACTTGAAGTCGATCAGGTTGCCGATGGAATTGATCGTTGCGTCAAGGCCTTTCTGAATATAACCGACGGGCATCGAGTGGTTCTGCCGGAACACGATCTCCATATCCGCCGTGACCGCCGCGTTGTACAGCGTGGTCGAGATCTGGCAGACGCCGCCGCCGTATTCGGGAACGTGCTTGCCCTGCTGGTATGCGGTCGCAAGCTTCCAATGTCCGTCGTTTTTACGTACGCCGAGGCAATCGTTCATCGAGAACACTTCGCCGGGATGGACGACCGTTCCGGTCAAAAGATCCATTGCGCCGTGACGGATGTTTTCCTTGCGATTTTTGTTGCTGCTGCTGTAGTCGGTCGTCTTCGTGCCGCGAATGACGAGCTTGGCCTGCAGTTCTTCCTGCGTGATCTCCGCGGGTATTTCGGTAACGAGCGCTTCCACGGTGTCGCCGTCGTTCGCTTCTAAAAGTGCAGCGAGCAGCGCTTCGCCATCGATCGCTTTGCCGTTGACCTCCGGAACAAAGTCAATCTTGTTTTCACTCTTGTTGTATGCAACGGACGCGTTCACGGGCGCGACGCTGCGGGATTCGACAAAGGCTTTGACCGCATCGTAGAGCGGCGCTTCCGCAAAGTGACGGGTAACGGTAAAGTCTCTGCCTGCGGTGCGGATCGATTCAACCTCGCGGGAAACGGCGTCAAAGCCCTTGTCCTCGCGGACCAGATTGAAGGCCTCGTCCAAAACGGCATCGAGATCGTCCGTCAGAGCGATCGTCGCATCGGTGAAATCGGCTGTCTGATCGCCGAACGTTACATGAACGGCGTAAGAGCCGGTCTGCTGATCCAACTGCGCCCGGACGGCGTCACGCGCTTGGGAGACGGTCATGCCGCCGACGGAAACGCCGTTGACGGTGACGCCTTCCAGCATCGTGGAGCGCTTTAAGATCGCGTTCAGCTCATCGCGGTGCGCGTCGGGTGCAGGGGTGATAAAGGCGATGCTGTCCGTCTCAACGAGCGGCGTCACCTGTACGTCTTTTGTCTGATCGCCGACGTCATTTGCGCATGCGACGCAGAAGATCGCAAGCGATGCGGCCAACGGGATCAGACAGGATTTACGAAGATTCAACATTTGTATCAAACGTCCTTTGTTGATGGTTGCTATTATTGTACACGCTTTTTTTGAAAAAACCATCTTTTTTGGAAAGCATTTACTAATAAGTTACATTTCTGTTGCATCTTCCGGTCCGGATGTCTCAAAAAAGGTGCTCCTATTATAAAAGACGGTGCAAACGCGATTTTCGTTGCATCCGGGCAAAACTTTCCGTATGCGGATCGCTTTTCAGACGACGGAAAGTGTGATATACTACATGCAAAATACGGAAACGGAGAGCACGGTGCATGAAAAAACGACCGGACGGGGCGCTTTCCCCGATGGATTATGCAATGAAGTACCTGACGGTCAAGGACCGTTCGGTGTCCGAAATGCAGGCATATCTGGACGAAAAGGATTTCAGTGAAGCGGACGTCAACGCAACGGTGGAGCGGCTCATCGAGCTCGGACTTCTCGACGACCGACGCTATGCACAGCGGTTTGTGGAAACGCGTCTTGCAACCAAGCCGGTCAGCCGCCGACACCTGTATGAGCAGCTGAAGGGACACAATATCCCGGAGGAAGCCATTCGCGAAGCAATGGAGCTTGTGTCCAAGGACGCCGAGCGCGAAAACGCGCTTTCCGTTGCACGCAAGTTTGCACGGCAGTTTGCCTCGCTTGAACCGGACAAACGGCGGCTGCGCGTATTGAACCGCCTGCAGGCACGCGGGTATTCGTATGAGGACGCGAGAGCCGCTGCGGAAACGGCATTGTCGGAGGAGGCGTCATGGAGCGAATCGTAACGGGCGCGCAGGCGAAGGCGTTTGATCGCAAGAAAATCGAAGCCGGCGCATCGTCGCTTGCGATGATGCAGACCGCAGCCGAAGGGATCGTCGGCGCGGTGTGCGGCATGCGTGCACACAGCGAACCGGTCACCGCAATCTGCGGCACGGGCAACAATGGCGGAGACGGCGTTGCCGCGGCGTGGCTTTTAAAGCTTGCGGGCGTCGATGCGCAGATCGTGCTGATCGGCGACGAATCGCGCTGTACCGCGGACACGGCGCACTATCTCAAAAAAGCGCGTGAAGCCGGCGTGCCGGTCGCAAGCGAGTGGCGTCCGATCCCAAACGAGATTCTGATCGACGCGCTGTTCGGCGTTGGACTTTCCCGTCCCGCGGAAGGCGTTTACCGCACGGTCATCGAGCGCATGAATGCAAGCGGCAGGCCGATCGTATCGGCCGATCTGCCGTCGGGCCTCGATGCGGACAGCGGCGTCGTGCTCGGTGCGGCGGTACAAGCGACAGCGACGGTTACGATGCAGGCGATCAAAGCGGGCATGCTGCTGGGAAAAGGCAGAGCGCTCTGCGGGCGCGTTTCGGTGCAAAAGCTTTTACCGGACGATTCCGAGCCGGACATGTTCTTCGACGATGAAGCCGATATTGCACCGCTGCTGCCGAAGCGTCCGTTTGATTCCCACAAAGGCATGAACGGCCATGCGCTGTTGTGCGTCGGTTCGTTTTCCTATCCCGGGGCTGCGCTTCTGTCGGCGCGCGCCGCGCTGCGCGGCGGGGCGGGGCTTTTGACGGTATGTACACCCGATCCGGTGCGTCCGTTTTTTTCGGCGCTGCCGGAGGCGATCACGGTCCCGACCGGTACGGAGGACTGGTGTGACGCGGCGGCGAAGCCGGCGGTGCGCGCGATGGAGCGAAAGAACGCGATCGGCATCGGCTGCGGGGC